>JAYURE010000761.1:0-3114 GCA_043756345.1 Deinococcales bacterium
AGTACTCGGCGATCTCGAGGCGTTCTGTTGGCGTGTGATCGAGCGTGCTGTCACCCGGACCGTAAGCCAGGATTGGGCAATCCCAGAGCGGCGCGACCACGTTCATGTCACTCGTGCCGGTTTTGAGGGTCAACAGTGGTTGGATTCCGGCTGCCCGAATCGCCACGCGAAAGGCTCGAGACAAAAGGGTGTCTTTTGGGCCTCGGTGCGGTTCTTCACGGCCTCCGAATTGAATCCGCAACGAGGTCAGATCGGTTTCACGCCGGACTTGCTCGAGGGCGTTCATGGCGTCGTCCGGGCCGAAACGTGGCGGCAGGCGCAGGCCAATCACGGCCTCGCAGCGTTGACGCAAACCGTCGTTTTCGGAATGAATGCCTTGCAGCGCAACTTGCACGCCATCGAAGATTCGATGATCGGCGTTGAACTTCGTGGCCCAATCGCGCAATGCGGTCCAGTAGCGCGTGACATCTTCGCTGGCAGTCGTGTCATCGCCCGCCGAGTGAAAATTGTCCTTCTCGCAACGGACCTTGGCGATCAAACGCCCTTTGTAGCCGAGCGTGACGGTATCAAAACCGCTCGGTTCACCGATGATGCAGTACGCCGGGCTGTACTTCGAGACCGCATGGTGCGCACCCTTGCTCGAGGCGGCCTCCTCTTCGACTGCGCCAACACAGATGAATTTTGCCTTCTCGAGTGCCCGATCTGAAAGTCCCGAAACGGCGGCCAGAAACGTGCAAAACGGTCCTTTGGCGTCCATGCTGCCTCGGCCCCACAAAAACCCGTCCTCAATGCGCACCGGAATCTCGCCGGGAACTGTGTCGATGTGCCCGAGCAAGACAATCTCGAGCGGACCGGTTCCTCGAGTACCAACCGCGCTGCCCGCGCCATCCATCTCGGCATGAAAACCGTGTTTGTACATCCAACGCACGAAAAACCTCGAGACATCGGCCTCTTGGGTGGAGAGGCTGGGAATGCTGATCGCTTGGCGCAGCAACTCGAGGTGTTCACGTTCGGGCGCAGTCAAGGATTCGAGTTGAAATCCGGGTTGGACTGTGGATTGGGTTTCGGGCTGAGGCTCGATCATTGCGCCAATCGTAACCCGTGCATCTGATGATCTCGAGACACGATTCAAGATCACCGTCAATCGCATGCAAACATGGCAGACTGGACAGATGGAACACGGCCAACCTGCCGAACTCCAACCCAGCGAACTCCAACAGGGGCCGAGCAAACCCAACCTGATCATCACGGTTTACCGGTTGGTGCTCGAGTACCTGCGTCGCTTCGGTGAGGCTCGAGTGCCGCTTCTGGCGGCGGGACTGGCGTATTACGCGACCTTCAGTTTGTTCCCGCTGCTGCTGCTTGGCGTTGCCGGATTCGGTTACGCGCTGCGCAACAACCCAGAATTGCGGGCTGGCACGCTCGAGTTCATGAGCAAAGGCATTCAGACAAATTTTCCAACCAGCGCGAATTTGTTGAACGCCACGCTCGAGGATTTGAAAACCGGATTGATCGACCGGGTGCAGGTCGGAGCGGATGCCAGCGGCATCATCGGTGTCGTCTCACTCATTTGGGCCTCGAGCGGTTTTTTCACGGTTTTGCAGGGCGCATTGAATGTGGCCATTCCTGGCGAGCGCACCCGCAGCGTCTGGTTTCAACGCGGTATCGCCATTGCTTCGATCCTGCTGCTCGGCACGCTGGTTTTAACGCTTTCCCTGGTCAGCATCATCGCATCCGGTCTGACTGCCGTGCCCGCACTGCAACAATTTGCACCACTGTCCTCGAGTGTTTTCCCAGCCATCGGCGCGTTTGTGACCTTCGCGCTCGCCTTTCGTGTCCTGCCGACGCACCGACCATCGTGGCGCACCTCGAGCCTGGCTGCACTACCGACCGCATTCGTCTGGCAGGCGGCTCGGCTGGCGCTGGGGTATTTGACGCCGCTCGCCTCGTTCCAAGCGACTTACGGTGTGTTCGCAGGCTTTCTGTTGCTGCTCGCCTGGTTGTACCTCGAGATGCAAATCATGCTGATGGGCGCGGTGCTTGCCGGAATGATCGAGACGGGATTTGACAACCTGCTCGAGCCAGCAATTGACCGGGTTTAACGCGAGACAGGAACGCTGAACCGTCGTCCAGCACAATCGTAAGCCGCCTCGGATTCGCTTAAGAACTCGAGCGAGCACGCGCCGAGAATCCCGGCCACCTCGAGCCCGAATTGTGGTCCGGCCCCAGCCCGGCGCGGTTTGGTCAGCAGTTCGACCGGATTGGAACCAAGTTGCGCGTTTAACGCCTCACCGCTCGAGGGTGGAAACCGCCGTTCGCGCCGTTCGACGTAACGGGCTTTCAAGCTGCCGATGTTGAAATTGAAGACATCATCGGTGGTCGGATCGATCTTGTTTTCGCGGCGCAATTCGTACTCGAATCCGGCCACGGTTGGGTTCTCAAGCTTGAATCCCAAACCATTCCCAAGCTTGTCGGCAGCAACAAAAAATTTTGGCTCGAGCTTCGCCAAACGCTTCGCAATTTCACGCCCATCGAACGGTGCATTCAGGTCTGCCCGGTGTACGCTCAGCCAGGCGATACGGTCCGATTCGAGCACCACCGCAACCACCCTTTTGACCGATCCGAGCGGCCAGATACGCAATTGCGTACCCAAATATGACCAACGCGATTGCACGAACACGCCATTCATTCGAAATGCCGCCTCGAGCGAAGCTGACGTGACGTTCTCGAGCAAAACAGGTGGTTCGAGGAGTTCCAGGCTGGAGGTGTAAAACCGCTTCACGGCTGTCTGGAGGTTCGCTGGACTGCCTGAAAGGTTCCGGGCTCCAGTGATGTTCAAACTTGGTCCGGTTGGGATGTTCACGGCGAGCACTGGCCCGGTCGGGTTATTCGCGGCAGGGGCGCAAGCAACGATCAAGAACGCCAGGGAAGCCAGGATCAATCTCATGCGCCAAGCATACCGAGACGATCATGAAAAACCCGAGCAGGCCATGAACCATTCTCGAGTCAGTTCTTGAGTCAGTTCTTGAGTCAGTTCTCGAGATTACGAGTGACGCACGAACGAACGCAACTCGAGCGCCAGGGCAACATTCGCTTCATGCGATGGGCGTTCGG
>JAYURE010000762.1:0-3112 GCA_043756345.1 Deinococcales bacterium
AACGTTTTTTCATCGTGAGGCACGCAACCATCTGAATCAATCTTCACTCCGGCAGCCTCGAGCAATTCGGTTTGTGGTCGGTAGCCGGTCAGGATGAAAGTGAAATCGGTTGGGATTTCAAAGCATCCATTCGGGCCTTGAGCACTGACAGCTTCTTGCGAAATCTCGAGCACGGTCGAATCAAAAAAAGCTTTGATCGATCCTTCTTTGATCCGATTCTCCAAATCTGGCCGCACCCAATATTTGATGCTCGAGCGCAAGTCTGGCCCGCGATGAACGAGCGTCACGTTGACACCGTGCCGGTACAAATCCAGAGCGGCATCGGCGGCACTGTTGCCCGCGCCAACCACCGTGACGTTCAACTTCCAGAACGGGTGCGCCTCGGTGTAATACTGCGAGACATTCTCGAGGTCTTCGCCGGGGATGCCCAACATGTTTGGATTGTCGTAATAGCCGGTCGCCCAGATTGTGCTGCGGACCTCGATCACGCCCATCTCACCAGATTTTTCGCAAATCTCGAGCGTGATTCCGGCAGGAGCGGGATGAATCGCGGTGACTTCGGTAAATTGCCGCACGTCCAGATTCTCGCGTGAGGCGACCAAACGGTAGTACGCCAAAGCTTCTTTGCGATCCGGTTTTTCGCGCAAGGTCACGAGCGGATGCCCACCAATCTCGAGCAATTCGGCGCTGGTGAAAAACGTCATGTAGGTTGGATACTCGAAGATGGCATTGACGACACAACCCTTCTCGAGCACGACGGCATTCAAACCCAAACGTTTCGCTTCTATTGATGCAGCAAGCCCCACAGGTCCAGCCCCGACGATGGCAAGATCAAACATGACTCGAGCGTAACATCGAAAAACAGGTTAAAAGTGGAAAGTGCCAAGTGAAAAGAAAAAACGATCAAACTCGAGGATCTACTTTCCACTTTCAACCTTTCACTTTTCACTCGCTTTGCCCTCTATCCCCATCAAGTCCCGCGAGAACAATCCAAGCAGACAGATCAGTGCCGAGAGTCCTCCGCCCCAGATGAAAACGCTGCGCACACCGAAGCTTTCGCCGAGCGGTCCGGTGATCGCCAGACCGATGGGACCGGCGAAACCCATGATCGTGTTCATCAATGAAGCCGTGCGGCCCTGCATTTGGTTCGGCACGACGGTTTGCAAAATCGCGGTCATGGGGGCTTGCCCAGTCGAGAAGCTGATGCCGGAAAGCACCCACCAGCCAACGGCCAGCCACAACATGTCGCTCGGCGCGAGGGCGGTCAATGCGACCGTGCCACACGAAACGGCGAATGAAATCAGGAACATCAGAACCTTGTTGCGTGGCGGCCAAACACTGATCAGAATTCCGCCGACGATCATGCCGATGCCGGACAAACCCTCGAGCAGTGCGACCTCGTTGATGCCGCCTTTGAAATGCGTTTTGATCAGCAGTGGCAGCAGCGAAAATGTGGGAAGGATTGTCAGGATCACCAATGCCAGCAATCCGTAGAGTTTGACCAATCCCGGATTGCCGCGCACGAATCGCAGACCTTCGCTGATGTCGGCCAGCAGGCTCGAGTTTGGATTGGTGTTACGGATTTGCGGGATGGCGTAAAAAAACAACGGCACGATCCCGAGCAGTGCAGTGGCAACATCGATCAGCAAGGCACGCTCGAGCGGCATCCAGGCGAGGGCGAGCGCCCCGAGTGGCGCGGCGGCAATCGTCATGACGCCCATCAGGGTTTGGTTCATGCCTGCAACGCGGGGCAACCAGTCTTTGGGCACGAGCATCGCGGCACTGGCGGCATTGGCGGGCGTTTGAAAGGCCTGCATGCTCGAGCGCACCGCCATCAGGGTGTAAACGTGCCAGAGTTGAATGCTTTGGCTGGCGAAGAGGATCACCAGCACGATCATGCACAGCGCCGTGATCGCATCGGCGAGGATCATGATCAGGCGACGGCTGTAACGGTCGGCAATCGCACCGCCAATCGGTGAGAGCACGGCTTGCGGCAGCAGACCGGCGATGCCTGCGATGGCGAGCGCACTGGCGGAGTTGGTGGTTTGCGTGATCCACCAGACGAGCACGAATTGCGTTAACGCACTGCCGATCAGCGAGAGTGCCTGCCCGAGCCAGATGATCCAGAAGCGTGTTTGCCAGTTGCCGCTGACCTCTGGATGCTCGAGGTTGGAGTTATGCGGATCGGTTGTGTTCGGATTGCTCGAGATTGGTTCGTTCGAGATTGGTTCGTTCGAGTCTGGCTTGCTCGGGATTGGCTGACGAAGTTCAGGATTCATGATCGGACCTCGAGATGGGAAACTTCAAGCATTGGGCGCAAGAGTTGTGGCAGAAAGAAAAACGGGTAGATCAGCAGGTACAGGTTCGGAATCCACCAGGTCGGATCAAAATCGCCACGGATCACCCAGAAGGCAATCGCGTTCAATCCCGAAGTCATCGTCAAGGTCAGCGAGATCAGGGCCAGTGAACGCCAAAGCTCGAGCCGTCTGTTGTACGCCCAGAGCGACGCTAAGCCGCTGGCAGAGATCAGCAGGTCCAAGGGCAGGAAGCTCCAATTCCAGGCGGTCAGGATTGGGTTGGTGTAATCCTGGAACAGAAATTCGGGCGGGATCAGGTGCAATGCGGTGATCAGCCAGTAGACAATGAAGGCAATGTCGGTAAACCAAAAGAACGGTTTGAGGGTTTTCATCGTCGATCCTCGACTTCACGGAATTCCAGTTGTCGTCGCTCGAGATTCGCCTGCTCGAGATTGGCCTGCTCAGAATCAGTCTGCTCAAAATCAGTTTGCCCGAGATTGGCTGGCCAAATTTGATTCGACTCGAGACTGGTCATGGCGATCAATTCCTCGAGCATTTGGGTGCGCAGCGGTTCTTGCAGGCTGGCCACGCCGATCAATTCTGAGAACCACAAGCCGTCACAGGCGAGGCGAATGACGATGGCTCGAGCGGCGGGCAGACCATCGGCCTGCATTTCCTGATCGAGTTGCGCAAATTCTGCTTGAAGTTCCAAAAGCAATTCTGGAAATTCACTGACGACTTTGGCAATCGCGTTGGTCAGTTGCAATTCGTCGGCCTCGTACTCGAAGCTGGCGCGAATGTACGCCCGAGCCAAA
>JAYURE010000763.1:0-3111 GCA_043756345.1 Deinococcales bacterium
GGCGGTGGGCTGGATTTTCGGCCAGATTTTAAGATCGCACTCGAGTCATTCTCGAACCTCTTTCCAGAATTAATTGCCGCAATGATGCTTGAAGGTCGGGCTGCGCATCATGAGGTGCTGCTGCCAGAATTGATCGATGATGCCCGAATGTGGTCAGATAGACCATGAGACTCCAAGGGAAGATTGCGCTCGTTACGGCAGCAGGTCAGGGCATTGGTCGGGCATCGGCGGAAGCATTCGCTCGAGAGGGCGCAACGGTGATTGCCACGGATTTGAAACCGGAATTGCTCGAGGGATTTCCGGGTCGGGTCGAGAAGTTGAATGCGCTCGAGAAGTCCGAGCTTGTGGGTTTGATCAATTCGCTCGAGCGGGTGGATGTGCTTTTTAATTGCGCGGGGTTCGTGCATCACGGCACGATTTTGGATGCGACGGATGAGCAATGGGATTTTGCGTTTAACTTGAATGTGCGCAGCATGTTCTGGGCGATGCAGGCGATGATCCCGAAAATGATCGCTCAGTACGAAAATGGCTTGGGTGGCGGCAGCATCATCAACGTCTCGAGTGTCGCCTCGAGCATCAAGGGTGCGCCGAATCGTTTTGTGTACGGTGCAACGAAGGCGGCGGTGATCGGCATGACCAAAGCGGTCGCGGCGGATTTCACGGCGCAGGGCATTCGGGTCAATGCGATTTGTCCGGGCACGATTCACACACCCTCACTCGAGGATCGGATTCGGGCGCAGGGGGATCTTCGGACCGCGATGGCGGGGTTCATGGCGCGACAGCCGATAGGACGCTTTGGAACGCCTCAAGAGGTCGCCAGCCTCGCGGTGTACCTGGCGAGTGACGAGAGTGCCTTCACGACCGGCTCAACGCACGTGATCGATGGTGGTTGGAGCACCTGAGATTCAGTGTTCAGCTTGGACGGCCACTTGCGGGCGGCGGCAAACGCTGCTGGTGACGATCACGAATGGTTCGAGTGACTTATCGCTCGAGGTGGCGTTGATGTAGGGCAGGTACGGTTCGCCCTCCCAGGCGAAAACACCTTTGACCCAACCGAGCGTGGTCCAAATCTCGAGCGTATCGCCGTTGGTGAGTGGCTGACCGTCCAAACAGTACGTGATGCCGCTGGGGATGCGGCAAATTTCGATTCGGCAGGTCGTTCCTGATCTCACTGCATGAGTATGCAAGACCATTGAGAATCCCAGGAGAAATCCAGTGTTGATTTCGGCTGCCCTGGATGCGTGAATGATCTTGTCGGCTCGGGCCGGTTTTCCTGAGGCTTTGGCGATAGGATTGATTCATGCCCAGACGTCCGGTGTTCCAGGTTCCAGCACCAAGCACGCCCGTTTCCATGCTGGGAGTGTCCTTTGAAGCGCCTCCATTGACTGTGCTCGAGCGGTTAACGCGCTTGGCCTGCCAGGTTTTGCAGGCTCCGGTGGCATTGGTGACATTGCTTGGCCCGGATGAACTCTCGATTGGGGCGTGTTTTGGCTTGGACAGTGTCGGCAACGATCCCGCATTTTGCGTGCGCACCGTGCGTGGTGATGCGGCCCTGATCGTGCCGGATGCGCGACTCGACCCTCGGTTTCGGGACGAAACAATTGTGACTGGTGATCCGGGCGTGCGGTTTTATGCGGGCATGCCGTTGATTGCCGCGACGGGCGAACGGCTCGGGACACTGTGCGTGATCGATTTCGAGCCGCGAGCGGGTTTGGAACCGGCTCAACTTCAGGCGTTCGAGGATTTGGCGGCGGTCACGGTCGATGCGTTTAGCTTGCGTCGCGTGGCGCAGGTCGCTCGGGAATCCGAATTGCGTGAACAGGCAATCAACTCGAGGTTGCAGGCGTTGTTGGGAGCGATTCCAGATTTGGTTTTTCGGCTGGCGCGGGATGGCACGTACCTGGAGGTGCATGGTGGGCACGAGTTGATGATCGTGCCGCCTGAGCAATTCATTGGTTTGCGTTTGGATCAGGTCATGCCGCAACCGGTGGCGAATTTGGCGATGATGGCTCTAACAGAGGCGCTCGAGACTGGACAAACACAATCATTTGATTACGCCCTGCCAATCGATGGTGTGCCGCATCATTTCGAGGCGCGACTCTCGAGAAGTCTGGCGGATGAGGTTGTGGCCTTGATTCGGGATCGCACCCGAGAACAACAGGCGCTCGAGGCGGTCGCGGCGGAACGTGATTTTTCGATGCAGGTCATGGAGGCGATGGGTCAAGGCTTGGCGGTGGTCGATGCAAACCGGCGTTTCGAGTACATCAATCCGGCCTTGGCCCGAATGATGGGTTGGGTGCAGTACGAGATGGTTGGGCGTTACACAATGACCGGCATGGATCAGCAACCGAGTACCCGAAATGCGGGTTGGGAGGCGGCCCGCGAGGGTCAAAGCAGCGTCCTGGAAACACAAATGTTGCGCAAAGACGGTACGGAATTGCACGTCTTGATGACCAGCGTGCCGCGTTTGAAAGATGGGCAGTTTGCTGGAACGGTCACGGTGGTCACGGATTTAACCGAACGCTACCGGCTCGAGCGTGAAATTCAACGTGAACGGGATTTTATTACGGCCGTCACGGATGCGGCCAACATTTTGATTATCGTGGCTGATCACAACGGTTTGGTTGTACAGTTCAATCAGGCGGCCCAAAACTTGACTGGTTTTGAACTTTCTGAATTGGTTTCACGGGCCTTCTGGGACTGTCTGGTTGCAGATGCGCATGTTCCCGCAGTGCTCGAGGCGTTCAAGCAACTGACCGAGGGGCATCTGTCAATCGAGATTGAAGTGCCCCTTTTGACCAAATGCGGTGGGCAACACGAAGTGATCTGGTCGGTCGCGCCGTTGCGCGATGCGACCGGTCAGACCACGCATTTTGTGGGCAAGGGCGTCGATGTCAGTGAACGACGTAAGGCCGAAGCTCGAGCGGAGGCGGCGCTGAAAGACGCGCAACGTGCGAACCGCCTCAAATCAGAATTCTTGGCGAACGTCTCGCACGAGTTGCGCACGCCATTGCACGCGCTGGTTGGGTTCGCAGATTTGCTCGAGAATCCAGAGATTGGTATTTTGAATCCAGACCAGGCCGATTGCGTCAGCGAAATCACCGCCGCCAG
>JAYURE010000764.1:0-8751 GCA_043756345.1 Deinococcales bacterium
GCTTGCGCCCGTACCGTTTCAGATTCCGCTGTGGACTTGTCTGGGAATGCTGACATTCTTGGTGGGTGGCATAATTTATGTTGAACTGCCGATTTTGCGAAAACTGCAAACTCGAGCCTGATTATCCTTCTGGAAGATCGCGGTACAGTTCCTCGAGTGGCACGTTCAGGTTCAAATTGGGAAACTCGAGCGATGCTGTGGCATCCAATTTCTGATACCGCCATGAACCATCATTTTGTCGGGTGAACACTTCTGCACCCGCTTGATCTTGTGGCAAAAGCACGTACATCTCGAGGCTGGGAATGGTTTGGTACTGCTGCCATTTTTCACCACGGTCTGTGGCCTCGGTGCTTTCGGACAAAACTTCTACGATGATGCTCGGGTGGTGCTTGACTCGAGGTTGATCGTGACTGGTGTCTTGAACCACGAACAGGTCCGGGTAGAATCCAAAGCCGCTTGGAACTTTGATCAGCACATCGTTGGCGTAGGCCCAGCAACCTGCCGCTCGAGCCGCCCTGAAGATCAATGCGTGCAATAAAAGCGCAATCAAATTGTGTCGATCCGTTCCGCCAGCCACGACGAACAAGTTACCATCCACGAATTCGTGACGCTCTTGGCTGCTCGATTCAAACTCGAGGAATTCCTCGAACGAGGCGGCGCGTTGTAACGGTTCGGCGCGAGGCATGATCAAAGTATACAGAACTCAACTCGAGCCTGATTCAATCAGCGGCTTGACGTTCCGCACCAGGCAAGGTCAGTGCGAACGTTGCGCCACCCATGCCCCACAAACTTGGCAATCGTGGTTCGCTCGAGTTGGGTGGTGGTCCTTCAACCCAGACGCGCCCGCCGTGACGTTCGGCGATGCGCTTGACGATGGCCAAGCCCACACCGGTTCCGTTCGAGTTCGGGTTGAGCTTGTGGAACAAACTAAACACTCGCTCTCGGGCCTCGAGTGGAATGCCAGGACCGTTGTCGGCGACGCGCAAGATGATGTGCTGATCGCCTGCCGCCCAGGTCCAACTAACTTCGGCTTTGGGTGGCGTGTTGGGTCGCCCACCGTACTTGAGGGCATTGCCGACGAGGTTCAGTAGCAACTGATACGCTTGGGATTTTGTGTACACAATCCGTGGCCATTCGCGTGGCAGCACGACCCGCATTTGGCTGCTTTGAATTTGTGGCTCGAGGTCTGAAAGCACGCTGACCATGACTTCACCGAGGTCGAAGGTTTCGGTGTTCTCTTCGCCTTGTGACAGCCTCGAGAGGGTCAGCAGGTCGTCAAGCAAATGCGTCATTTTTTCGATGCGTTTGTTGATGCGCCCAACCATTTCACGGGCTTTGGGTTCGTCTTGTTTGTCCAGGGCGTTTTCCATCAGGTACGCGAGGCTCTGAATCGCCAGGAGTGGCGAGCGCAAGTCGTGGCTGGCGGTGTACACGAACGCCTGCATTTCGTCGTTGCGTAATTCCAGTTCATGCGTGCGTTCTTCGACGCGCTTCTCGAGGTTGACGTTCAGGTGCTTGAGTTCTTCCTCGGCGGCTTTGCGGGCGGTGACATCCTGGAAGGCCATCACTCCGGCGACGACCTCGCCGAGTCGATTGCGAATCGGGGCAGCATTCGCCGAGATCGCACCCCAACTGCCGTCGCCGCGCAGGATTTCGATTTCCTCACCGAAGCTGGTTTCGGCATCACGAATCGCACGGGCGAGCGGCCATTCTCGAGGTTCATACGGTTGACCGTCACCTTTGAATCCGAGCCACGGGTGCCAGACTTCGAGGTTGTCTGGGGCCTCGAACGGTTGACGCCAGATTTCTTCAAATTGCCGGTTGGCGAGGGTCAGTTTGCCGCTTGGTGCTTCGGCGATAACGACGGCACTCGGCATTTGTTGCAGCACGGCTTGCAGGCTTGAGCGTTCGGCCTCGAGTTGCGCCACCAACTGGGCGCGTTCAAGCGCGGCGGCGTACTGCCGGGCGATGCCGACGACGAATTGCCGGTCCTCGGCGGGGAAGGTGCGGGCGGTCAAAAAACCGAAAACGAGCACCCCGGTAATCGTGCGACCGGTGCGCAGTGGCATCGCCAGGAATGCCTCGGGGACTTGCGGGAGTTGGGCCAGTGTTGGGAATGCCTGCGCCAGCGTGCGCCGCGACTCGAACCAGATGCCTTCACCGGTTTTGGCGATGCCATCGAACAATTCTCGCATCACGCTCGGTGGTTTGCCGGGCTGAATCTCGGGTTGACCGGCGGCCCACGCAACCTCGAGTCCGCCCTCTCGCACGTGCGCAATGATGCCGAGGCTGGCACCGAGGCCAGAGAATCCCTGATCGACGGCAACGCGGGCCAAATCTTCTGGGGTGGTCGCCTCGAGCAGCGCGGCGGCCAGGTTGCGCAATCGGGCGGCACTCTCGGCGGCGCGGGCCAGGGACCGGCTTTGGCGTTCGCTGGCGTCGTTAAGCTGGCTGCTGTCTACGGCGACCGCGATCTGCCGGGCGATGCGCTCGAGAAACACTGAATCTTCGTTGGTGAAGCTCGCGTGTTGTTGCAATCGCGCCAAGCTGAGCGCCCCGAGCGAGCGGCCTCGAGCCCGAATCGGAACGATCAGGCCGTGCGTCAGGCCGCTGGCCCGCAACGCCTCGAGTTGTTTGGCATCGTTGCTGATCAATTCCAGAAAGGCATCGTTGATCGCGTAACTTTCGCTCGAGCCGCGCTGCATGACCTGTTGCGCCATGCGGGTGCGGCGTGAACCATCGGAGCGTGAACGGGGACGATCTTGGTGGTGTTCGTCTGTGTGTCCGGCGTGCGCGATCATCGAGAGGCTGCCGTTCTCTTCGAGGATATGCAATGTCGCATGGTCGGCGAATCCGGGCACGAGGCGTTCGAGCGTCTGCCCGAGCACGGCGCTCAGGTCAATTTCGAGGGCACCGGCCAGAAGGTCAGCGATCTCGAGCAGGATGGCGTCCGTGCTGGTTTTCGGGTGTTGCCCGATGGTGGTGGTGCGGCGGGGGGCGGTCATGCGTCTCATGGTTAGCTTAGGCGAATCCGAGGAGTGACGGGTGAGATTTTGGCCCGGTTGCGTGTCACACGGGTCAACTCGAGGAATGCGGGAGGTTTGAAGTGATGGCTTTAGGGCGATCCTTTCCCTCATTGTTGTACCAAGTTTAGTCTTTAAGCTGGGCTTAAGAAAGCCTGACCCGAAAAGACGGGCTCAAGATTCGGGCTCGAGATTCGGGCTCGAGATTCGGGCTCGAGATTACGATTCCAGGCGGGGCCGTCGGAAACGATCAAAAGTGTTCTCGGGCAAAACGCTCAGGACCACGATCACGGCCAGAATCCCGAGCAATAATCCAGCATTGCCGACCGATAAAAACGCCAACGGCGCGAGCGCACCCCCAGCCAACGGCAGCAGAAAACGCCGTCCCAGCACCAGGCTCGAGAGTCCCAAGGACAGCAGCGCTCCGAACCAACTGGCGATCACCGGATTGACGTAGCCAAGCAGCACCGCCATCGCTCCGATTCCAACCGTGAAGGCCAGTAGCACCAAAACAACCTGAACCGGCTCGAGCTTCAACTGGCGACGCCAAGCCCAGGCCAGGGTCCAGATAGTGACGAGCAGCAGCGCGAGCGGGGCGAAGCTGAAGACTTTGGTCAGCGTTTCGCGCAAGCTGCGTTCCGGGAAGGATAAAACCACGCCTTGGCTGGTGATGACGTTTTTCAAATTCCAAGTCAGGCTCGAGAGGCCGCGTTCGTTCGGGTACAAACTGCCGCGTAAGAACTTCACGGCCCGAGGCGTGTTGACGGTCAATTTGAAATTTTTAATCGGTTCGCGCCGATTGCCGAAATCGTAAGTCCAGGTTCCAGCGCCCTGATTCTTGTACTTCACGCTCACCTCAACTTCGGCATTGGCGGCCACTTCGTGTTCAACGATGTAACCGCTCGAGAGGTCCGGTTGCGGCACAAGTTCGCCCGCGAATTTGAACTCGAAATCTGAAAGCGTGCCGGACTGTTCGGGCAGCGGAAACGAAAAACGCAACGTGGTCGGTTCGGGATTCGGATTCTTGAACTTGTACTTTCCGGCGAACAACGCCGAATAATACGAACGGCCCGCGCCGGTGTCGCCAAACGAAAAATCGAGGGTCACATCGGCCACCTCGAGCGCCACCGGATCGTTCTGCCGCACGGTCGCCTCGCGGGTGAAAATCAAATCCTTACCAGAACGTTTGAACGAATCGGCCAGCTTCTTGATGTTCTCGCTTGCAGGATCAACCAGGTACGGTGCGATCAATTGCGCCGCCTCGAGTGTTGAGAGCTTCTGCCCCAAAAATTGTGGAATCGTCACCGACCTTGAATACGTGACCTCACGCTCAAACGAAACGTTCGGGCTGTACTGCAAGGTTTGACCACCAGCCGGATCTTCAAGCGCACTGAATTTCGCGTCACGTTGCACCCGGAAACGCTCGAGCACTCCTTCACGGGCGACGTTCGTGGCGACCACAGACACGGCAAAAACCAGCGCGACCGGCAACCAGACCCAAACCCGTGATGCTCGAGCCAGCAACCAATCTCGAGCCCGTTTGAAACCGTCCCGGCCTGAGCCAAGCTGATCCAAAGCGTACAAGGCCAAACCAGCCACGACGAGCGCCGCCAGAACCCACAAACCTGTGAAGGCCAGCGGCGTCAACCACTCCAGGCTCGAGGTCAGGGCAGAGGAGATCCAACGAAGTGTCGCTTGCACCATGGTTTGCTCCTGAGAAACGATCCGAAGACACAAACATCGGCGTTGCCGACTTCGTTGAACAACTCCTCGCGTTTCGTTCCTCGAGCCTCAGTGTGAGCGATCAACCTGAGAGATCGTGAGAATGAGCCTCGAGTTCTTGGCTCAAACCTCGAACTCTTCGGTCTTCGGCCCATACGACGAACCATACGGCCCGTAATACGCGGCACGTTCCTCTTCGGCTCGTTTGGCACTGTGGCCCCAGATCGCAAACAGCACGCCAATCGCAACCCACAAGAACATGAACAAATCCCCGAACTGCACCCACAAGGTTTTGGAATCGAGCGGCGCGTACAACCCCTCGAGTGCTCCGGCCTGATTCTGTGGAAGGCGCGTCACGACATGACCTCGAGCGTCAATAACTGCGGTGATACCGGTCATTCCAGCCCGCAAGAAGTAACGGTCCTGTTCTATCGCACGCATCCGGTCCATGGCGAAATGTTGCAGGTTGCCGACGCCACCACCGAACCAGGCGTCATTGGTTGGCAAGACCAGGACTTGCGCCCCGGATCGCGTGAAGATCGAAGGAACCTCGGGAAAGATCGAATCGTAACAAACGAACGCGCCAATCACCCGGCCTGGCAAATGCAAATTGTTGACTTTGCCACCTTCATTGGCGGTTCCCAAACCGGGGATGCCCATGGCTTTGAAGATCGGATCGTAAACAAAGCCAAGTTGATAACGGAATGGAAACATCTCACCAAACGGCACCGGTTTGGCCTTGGCGCTGATGTCCTCGACGTTGCCCGAACGGACCAAGACGACAATGTTTCGGGCATCGCCATTGATGTACTCCCGTGCGCCGGTCACGAGCGGATTGACCAGTCCGGCTTTGCGGGCGTCATCAATCAGAACAGCAGATTCGGGCCAAACGACCAATGCCCCCGGTGGAGCATCTTGCGAGAGTTTTTTGTACGTCTCGAGGTCGGTCAGGCCCCGCTGGGCCTTCTGAAGCGGATCGATGTTGGGTTGGACCAGCAGGACCGGAGCGGTCGCGGCAGGCGGATTCAGTTGCGTCACGCCCCACAGCAGGCCCAGCGCCCACACGCCACACGCAAACGCCAGCACGCGCCATTCGCGTTGACGCAACAGGCCAACAATTCCGGCAGCCATCAGCAAGACCAACACACTCTCGAGGTAGACACCACCGAACGCTGCAAGTTGCGCAATCGGTGTGTCGATCAGCGCGTAGCCAAAATTGCCCCACGGAAACGCCAGTGGCCCGAGCGAACGCAACCACTCGAGGATCACGAAACCGCTACACAACACACCCAATCGCGCCCAGTAATACGGCGTAATGCGGACGGCAATCCAGACGAGTACGGCCCAGAATCCCGCCTCGATCACCCAGACGAGCGGCATCAATGCCCAAACCAGCACCGCAGCAGATTTGAAGACCCCCGCAAAAGACTGCGGCAACCAGAACAGGTGAATCGCCCAGAAGCCTAGCCCAGCAAAGAAACCAACCCGACTCGAGTCTTTGGCGGTCGGTTGCTCGAGGATCAAGAGCATGATCAGCGCGAGCGGAATCGGCAGCAACCAACTGGCTGGGAATGGCACGTGAACCAATCCGAGCACCGCACCCAAACCAAGCGCCACCAGATTGAACAGCGCGTAATCCTGACGCGGTTGCAGACGCTGCTGACCCGTGTTGCTGATCTGAGATTTGCCCAGGTCAGGGACTCGAGGGATTGATCTTCGAGAAGAGGTTGCGTTCATTTGCAACCTCGAGCGTGCCTGAGTCCGTAACCTCGAGCGTGGTTGTAGGGGCGAACTCCATGTTCGCCCTGCCCTGACCGCATCGGATTGCCAATTAAATTGTCAGTTCGCGCCGCTGCCTGCATTGCCAACATGATACCCGCCGGAGCACCCCGTGTGACTTTTTGCGTGCCGGAATCGTTCAGGATGTGTAAAGTAAAACCCGGTTGAATCAAATTCTTTCGTTTTACACAGGAGTTTTGCAGTGAAGATCGGTGTCATCTCAGACGTTCATGCCAACATTCATGCGCTACGGGCCGTTTGGAATGCCCTGGTGGTCGAACGTGGCGTCGAAAAAGTCATCTGCCTGGGTGATCTGGTCGGGTACGGCGCGAGCCCGCTCGAGGTGATCGAATGGTTGCGGCAGAACAACGTCGCCACGACGCTCGGGGCCAGCGATGCACGAATCGCCTTCGAGTTGACCGCCGGTGACGAACACCGTCAAGGTGTCGGTGATGAAACGCTCGAGTGGACCAAAACCCTGCTTGGCGACGAGGAACGCCATTACTTGCGAGGCTTGAAAGTCACGGAACGCACCATGACCCCAGTCGGACGCATGCGGTACTTTCATGGCTCGCCAGAAGATCCCGAGGAACGCCTGGATTTGCGCGGCAACCCCGCATTTTTGGACGAACTTTTGCAGAAACTCAATTGCAGCGTGATTCTTTGCGGTGGCACGCACATTCCGTTCATTCGGCGCACCGAGAATGGGCTGTTCGTCAATCCCGGCAGTGTCGGCCTGTCCTTGAACGGCGAGCCGGGAGCAGACTGCGCCCTACTCGAGTTCAACGAATCACAACTCGAGGTCGAGTTGCTGAAGATTCCGTATGACTTTCACGCGGCGGCCTTCGATATTTTGACCTGGGGTTTGCCGCCAGTGATTGCCGACGTGATCAAGACCGGTTCGGCCAAACCACAGACGGCATAAATTCAGGCTCAGCCTTAGAATGTGGCATGGACATTGCAGAGCGTTACGTGCGTTTGGCTCACGGCATTCACGCGCATTTTGATGGCTTCATCGATTCGTATATCGGGCCGCCCGCATGGTCTGAACCCGGCAGCCTCGAATTGAACGCGCTCGAGGATCAATGCTCGCAACTCGAAACTGAACTGGCCGCGCTCGAGGATGCGTCACGGCGGGCATTTTTGACGGCACAGGTTCGGGCGATGCGGACCGTCTTGCGGCTCAAACTTGGCGAGAACCTGTCATTCACAGAGGAAACACTGGGCCTGTACGACATCGAACCGGAACGAACTCCCGAAGCGGTCTTCGAGGCTGGCCTTGAGGCGCTCGAGGCGCTTCTGCCCGGTGTTGGCCCGATCATGGACCGCTGGCAAACGTTGCGTGACCGGGTGCTCGTGCCGCCCGAAAAACTGCCCATGGTGCTCGAGGTTTTGAACACAGATTTCCGTGCTCGAACCAAACGCCTGTTTCCACTGCCTGACGACGAAAGCATCGAACTCGCGTTGGTGAACAACAAACCGTGGGGCGGTTACAACTGGTACTTGGGCGAGGCAAAGTCCTTGGTGGAGATCAACACTGATTTGCCCTCGTACTTGTACACCCTGCCGGACTTGATCGCGCACGAAGGCTATCCGGGCCATCACAGCGAACGGGTGTTCAAAGACCGTTTGTTCCGCGAACAGGGTCACGCCGAGTACAGCCTGCAACTCCTGAATGCACCCGAAGCCGTGCTCGCCGAAGGCATCGCCACGAACGCGCTCGAGGTCATCGGCACGCCAGAGGAAATGCCGGAATTGTTGCACAGGCTGGCTCGAGATGCCGGTTTGAACGTCTCGCTCGAGGAACTTGAGGTGATCATGCAAGTTCACAACGCCATGGCCGCGCTCGATGATGTCGGTTGCAATGCGACCTTGAAATTTTATCAAGACGGCACGGGCGAAAACGAAATCCTCGAGTACCTGGGACATTACGGATTGCAAACACCGGAGCGTGCCCGCAAAGGTTTGGAGTTTATTCGTCACGCCAGGGGTTACATTTTCACGTACTCGGTGGGTTACAGGCTTGTGAACCGGGCGAGGCAGAAAGACGCGAAGATGTTTTACCGCCTGCTGTCCGAACCGTTCACACCCGGTCAATTGCGTGATCTGGGCTGAGGCGTCAGGCAATCCCGAACGCGCTGAGGATTGCAGCGATCAGCCCGCAAACGATGATCACCAGTACGGCGTTCAATCGGGTGCTAGAGACAACCGTTAGCGTCAGGGCCGC
>JAYURE010000765.1:0-3107 GCA_043756345.1 Deinococcales bacterium
GGGGTTTCTTTTGGGATTTGGGGTTTACAGGAGTTCGCCTGCTGATCCGAAGAAGAGGCCCAATTCTCGAGCGGCATCGTCATTGTTGGCGCTGTTGGCGCTGCCGTGAATGATGGTTCAGCATGTGTGGAAACACCATTTTGGCTTCACGAGTTACACAGAGTCGCAAGGTATGAAATGCGTAACGCAGACGTGCGTCACAATCTTTTCTTCATTCTCTCGATAACTTTGGAGGTTCCATGAGACACGCACGTATCGTGCCGTTGGTCGTTGCCCTGAGCTTCGGATTGTTCCTGAGCGCCTGTGGTACGCCAAGCACCCAGGAGAGCGCCAGCAATCCCTCGAGTATCGCTGACTCGGGCAGCACTGACTCGGGCATCACTGACTCGAACAGCACTGACTCGGGCAGCACCGATCCCACGAATTTGCAGGCCAACGCTGTGACTGGCAATGGATTGAACGCCGAGTATTTCAGCACCATTGGCTTTACCGGCCCGAGCATCAAACGTATCGTGCCGAATTTAAATGTCGATTTCGGAGCGACCGCCCCGATTCCAGGTATCAACGCCAGCATTTTCTCAATTCGGTTCACCGGTCAACTGAGCGCCCCGACCACGGGCACATACACGTTTTACGTGACCGCCACCGATGGCGACCGCTTGACCCTGGGCGGTCAAAAGGTGCTCGAGGATTTCACGAATCATTTGCCGCGCACCGCGACCGGCACGTTCAATTTGGTTGCGGGCCAAAAAGTGCCGCTCAAGCTCGAGTATTTCAAAAACACTGGCACCGGAAGTTTGAAGCTCGAGTGGAGCGGTCCCGGAGTGGCGCGTCAGGTGATTGGAATGGCGCAGTTGTTCGCGGTCGTGCCACCAGTTGTGCCGCCCGTTGCCCAGCCGGGTGTTTTTTACCTCGCTCCGAACGGAAACAACAACAATCCCGGCACCGAGGCGCTTCCTTGGCAAACCTTCGGTCATGCCGCCTACACCTTGAAACCGGGTCAAACGGTGCTGGTCAAAAATGGCACGTACACCGAGACCCTGTACATTTACAAATCTGGCGAGCCGGGCAAACCGATCACTTACAAAGCCTTCCCTGGGGCGAAACCAAAAATTGAGATCAGAACCAAAGAACTCGAGGGTGTTCTGATCGAGGGCGCTTCGTACATCACGATTGATGGTTTTTTTCTTGACTACACCGCGCCTGGAGCCCCCCAAGCCAAAGGTGAGCAGGTGGACAACGGAATCGATGTGACCTATAAACGCGGTTCCCCTGCGCTGCTCTCGCATCACATCAATATCTTCAACAACCGGGTCCACGGTTTTCCAGGGGCCGGAATCAGCGCCATTCAAAGCGATTACGTCCGAATCGAGGCCAACACGGTCTGGGAGAACAACCTCTGGTCGAAGTACGCCACCAGTGGAATTTCCTTGTATCAGAGCGTCGATCAAGACAAGGCCGCCGGTCTTCACAGTGTCATTCGTGGCAACACGGTCTTCAACAACGAGAACCGAGTTTCGTTCGTGCAATCCGATCCGCCAATCATCACCGATGGCAACTGCATCATCATTGACGACTCGAGACAAACTCAAAAGTTTATGCAAAACAACCTGACCCAGTACCCGGTCGCCAAAGGTGGAGTCTTGATCGAAAACAATATTTGTGCCGGAAATGGGGCTCGAGGCGTTCACGTTTATTCCTCGGACAATGTTCTGGCACGACACAACACGTTGTATCAGAATCAACTGACCTCGAGCATCAACGATGGCGAGTTGACCGCCTTCGATGCCGATAACGTTCGGTTTGTGAACAACATCGTTTACACACGACCCGGCAAACGGGCCACTGGGATTGGCAACGCGACCAACATCGTTTTTGCACGCAACCTGTATTTTGGCACGACCGACATTCCGAACAAATCCTCGAGCGATCTGATCGGAGATCCACTCTTCGTGACCCTTGGCACGAACTTGTTCGAGGCTAACTTCCGTCTCAAGCCGGGCAGTCCTGCAACCGATGCGGCACTGGCTGGGCAATCACCCGCGATTGATGTCAGTTGGAGCCCACGTCCGAAAGGCAAAGCCGCAGACATCGGCGCGTGGGAATCGCGTTAAACAAAAGTCATGGTGGTTCCATCCGGCAGCGTCCGGTGGTGCCCAAACAATCAGGCCCACCAGAAATTTTAAAGTTTCTGGTGGGCCATTCAACGCCCGAATTAGTCATTAAAGACAGGCCGGGATTTTCTAGAGATTTACAGCAGTTCGCCTGCCCCACCGAAGAACAAGCCCAATTCTCGAGCGGCATCGTCGCTGTTGGCGCTGCCGTGAATGATGTTCTCGTCGATGGTGGTGGCGTAATCGCCCCGGAAGGTGCCTGGGGTGGCATCTTTGGGGTTGGTTGCGCCCATCATCTTGCGCAACTCGAGGATGACGTTCGGGCCTTCAAGGGCGATGGCGACAACTGGACCGCCGGTGATGAAATCGACCAATCCGGCAAAGAATGGCTTGCCAGCGTGCTCACCGTAATGCTGTTCGGCGAGTGCCCTGGGAATCACGAGTTGCTTCAGGCCAACAATTTTGAAGCCTTTGCGTTCGATCCGGGCGAGAATTTCTCCGGTGAGGCCTCGGCGCACACCGTCGGGTTTGACCATTGCGTAAGTTCGTTCCATACAAATTGGGATTGTACCTGATCTCGAGCGGGCGTGCTGGGTCAGGTAAGCCAATTGCCAGATTCGAGTTGTTTGGCTCGAGCGTATCGTTTGGGCATGAACAGTGATGCCATCCGAAATGCGGAATTCAACGATCCGAGGCTGGTTCCGATTTACGATCCTTGGTGCCCGTGGGGGCCGCCGGATGACTTCTTCATGGATTTGGCGGGCGAAATACCTCAGGCTCGAGTGCTGGATTTTGGTTGCGGCACGGGCCGGTTGGCGATTGCATTGGCCGCCGCAGGCCATCGTGTCACCGGCATTGATCCGGCCAGCAATTCGCTCGAGGCTGCCCGAGCCAAACCGGGTGCGGATCGCGTGACTTGGCTCGAGGGTTCGCATGAAATCCTGCCGAGCGCCACGTTCGACCTGATCGTGATGAACAGCCATGTCGCGCAAT
>JAYURE010000766.1:0-3107 GCA_043756345.1 Deinococcales bacterium
TACCCGCAAGCCACTTGGCCCGCGTACCTCGAAGATGGAGCGCAAGCCATCGCCTGGGTCAACAACGAGATTGGCAAGTACGGTGGCGACCCGAAACGCATCCTGATCGCCGGGCATTCGGCGGGTGCGTACATCGCGGCGATGCTGGCCGTGAACCCCGACTACTTGCGGGCCGCGAACGTCCCAGACGGCACGATCAAAGCCGCACTGACCTTCTCGGGACCATACGAATTCTGGAACGCGAACCGCAAAGCCAACGGCGGATTTATCGGGCCAGAAATCCAAGAGGTCATGGGGCCAGCCGAAACCGCACCACAAACCCAACCGATCAATTACGTTGAAGCCAGCGCACCACCATTCGTGATCATTCACGGCACCGACGATGGGCTGCTGGAACCGGCACAGGCCCGAGCGATGAAGAAAAAACTCGAGGCCGCCAAAGTCCCCGTGATCTACCTCGAGTACCCGATGGCCCACGCAACCACGATCCTCGCCATGGCCAAACCCTTGCGTGGCCTCGGCAGTACGTTCGTGGATGTTCGGGCGGCACTCGAAAAACTCGGGTTTTGAACGAGGTTCACAGCGCCAGGTGAATCCGCAATTTTTCATCAATCTCGAGCATCAAATCTGGCGGGATAAATCCCAGATTTTTGATCAAGCGACTGACATGCACCGCTCGAGTCGCCTCAATTTGTGCCTTGCTGTCCTTGTCAAGCCCGCTGCGTTGATTGGGCAACAGCACATCCACAACGTATATCCGATCCACATTGCTGGTGACTGGGACGACCATGAGCACATCGGTGTTCAAGTTCACCTGGTTGTTAGAAACGACTACGCCTGGATGAATTTGACCTGCCTCACCAGTTCTGCCATCGGGACGATAATTCACCAACCAGATATCGCCACGTCGAATCAACGCCATTTGCCAGCATCCTCGAGATCAAGCCCATCGGTTGCGTCAAAACTCGGGTATGTCACTTCCCCGTTGCGTTGCGCCCGGCCGAGTTCTTCGTAACCTCGTTTCAACTCGAGTTCTCGCAACGCCAGCACTGCCTCTGTTACGACTTGGCTGCGCGTCTCGAGCTTGTGGGTAAGTTGATATTGCTCGAGGTAAGCTGCGAGATACGCTGGGATGGTTACACTGACCCGTACCGCATTTGTGCTATTACTCATGGCATTGATTATAGCATAAACACTTGGGTTTGATTCCCGTCATACACTTGACTGGATTCCAGAAATCCAGGAGGAAAACATGGCAAGACCCGTCACCCTATTCACCGGTCAATGGGCCGACCTACCCCTCGCAGACCTCGCACCAATGGCCAAAGAAATGGGTTACGACGGCCTCGAACTGGCCTGCTGGGGCGATCACTTCGATGTCCAAGCCGCACTGAAATCCAAAATGTACGTGAAAGAAAAACGCAAACTGCTCGAGGATCACGGCCTGCAATGCCACGCGATCAGTGCGCACCTGGTTGGCCAAGCCGTCTGCGACCTGATCGACGAACGCCACAAATCCATCCTGCCCGCACACGTCTGGGGCGACGGCAAACCCGAAGGTGTACGCCAACGTGCCGCCAAAGAAATCATGGACACCGCCCGCGCCGCCAAAGCCTTCGGCGTCAAAACCGTCAACGGTTTCACCGGATCTTCAATCTGGCACAGCCTGTACGCCTTCCCACCGACAAGTCAAGCGTACTGGGACGCGGGCTTCGCCGATTTTGCCAAACGCTGGTTGCCAATCCTGAAAGTCTTCGAGGCGAACGACATCAATTTTGCACTCGAGGTCCACCCGACCGAAATTGCCTTCGACACCGCCAGCGCAGCACGCGCACTCGAGGCGCTCGGGCATCACAAACGTTTCGGCTTCAATTACGACCCGAGCCACCTGGGATACCAGGGGGTCGATTACGTCAAATTCATTCGCACGTTCGCCGACCGGATTTATCACGTCCACATGAAAGACGCTTGGTGGGGCCACGGCAACGGTGACGCAGGAGTCTTCGGCGGACACACGAGTTTCGGAGATCACCGTCGGTTCTGGGATTTCCGCAGCGTCGGACGCGGCGATATTGACTTCGAAGAAATCATCGTGGCGTTGAATGACATTGGTTACGACGGACCACTTTCTGTCGAATGGGAAGACTCGAGAATGGACCGGGTTCATGGCGCGACCGAAAGCGCGGAATTCTGCAAGCAACTCGATTTCAAACCGAGCGCACGGGCGTTCGATGCCGCGTTTGACAAAGCGGATCAGAAAGCTGCGAAGAAAAAGAAGTGAGGTCATGATTCACGTTCACCTGCTCGACGCATCAAACCGGCTGCAACAACACCGGAATCAACTTCTCGAGATCAGCCAGCAAACGGTGAATCGAGTTCAGGAGATGATGCCCATCGAACAAGTGAACGTGGTCTTGTGCTTCAACCCGCTTGGTGTATCCCCGAAAACGGGAATTGGTGGATTCGCACCGTCAAACGACACGGTGCTCATTTACCTCAATCCGACTGTGCCCAATTTTTTGGCCAATCTCAAGCATCAATTACCAGCCGCCATCGCACACGAATTGCACCACGCCATTCGTTGGAGTAATCCCGGATACGGTCAAACGCTGATCGAAGCATTCATCAGCGAAGGACTCGCGCAAGCATTCGAGATCCCATTTCTCGGCAACGAATCGCCCGTGCTAGCACAACTCAAAGAACCACAAAGACTGAACGACCTCCTCGAATTGGCCCGACTCGAGTACCACCACGACCTCTCGATTTATCACGAATGGTTTGGCGGATACAACGCCCGGAATATTCCACGCAATGCTGGGTACGCCATCGGATACGAAATTGTTCGGCGCTACCTCGAGAAAGCAGACACGACGGCGGGTGCAGCTTATGCCGTCACTGCAAAAACAGTTCTCGAAACCCTGGAGGCATAACATGGCACAACGCAAACTTCGTTACGGCATGGTCGGTGGTGGACGTGACGCTTTCATCGGCGCGGTTCACCGCAAAGCAATGGCGCTCGATGACCATTACGAATTCATCGCGGGCGCACTCTCGAGCAATCCCGAAAAAGCAATCGCATCCGGCAAAGATTTGGGATTGAGTGACGA
>JAYURE010000767.1:0-3101 GCA_043756345.1 Deinococcales bacterium
GGGACTTTGAACAGGTAGTTGGTGTCCACGATCACCTGTTGCGCGTTGGTCAGGCCGGATGGGACGTATTGCGCTTCGCTGCCGATGGGTGTGTTCCAGATCGAGTCTTGCGCGAATGGCCACAACCATGGGTTTCGGGTCGTGCTTGCGCCAGTGCCGGTGCCAGTTCCCGTGCCAGTTCCAGTATTCGGCGTGCTCGATGTGCCGACGACAATCCGATCCAGGTTCGCAACCCAAGCTTGCGGGTTCTCGAAACGCAAACGGTTCATGCCGGTTTTCAGGGTGGCTTGCAGGCTCAGGCTTTGAATCACCGGTTTGCCCCAAGAACCTTTGGCCGGGAAGCTGAGGCTTTGGCTCGAGCCGCCGTTGATGCTTAAGGTTCCTTGACGGGCTTTGCCATCGCCATTAACGAAGTAAAGCTTGATCGTGCGGGCGTTGCCGTCACCGGAAACGTTGGTGAACTCGAGGCTGTTGCCATTGCCGATCCGTCCGATCACGTGCCCGCCACTGGAGCCGTTCAGGTTCTTGTCGATTGCGCCCTGACGCAAGTTACCGCTCGCTTCGGCCTCGTAAGTGCCTTCGTTGGTGGTGGTTTCAACTTGGCCTTCGTCGAGCGTGGCGCTCGCATTGGCGGCGAAAAAGTCGGACTCTTCCGTGTTGGCAATGCCACTCTCGAGCGTTGAAGCGTTCGAACAGGCTTGCAGGGCTAGCGCCAGGCTGATTGCGGCGACACAGGCGAGGCTCGAGGTCCAACGCTTTGTTTTGGGTTGTTGAGTCGTGCGGCTCGAGAGTGTGTTGGCTTTCCCGGTTCTCATTGTTGATCAGGTTAGCCACGTCTTCATTCTCGATCTGTGAAAAAACCGGCAAGTAGATTGCCTTTTGTGAAGTTTATCGTGAAGTTTTCGCCATCTATAATTTTATTTGTGATAGTAAGCAATTTGTAAGTATGGTCTTTGCTTGTCTGCGACAAAACCTTGTGGTTTGTAAAGCAATCTGATCAAACAGCAGTCACTACGGCCAAAACGCCATTCATGAAGATCAGATCAAGTGGGTTCCGGCTCGAGCGCACACACCACGCCGCGACGAAAGCGTGCAATCAAGGTATTGCCCACAAAAACCGGGATCGAAAACGAAACATGGCGACGACCAACAGCAGGTCCAATCACGCCCGAACAATCTCGAGAGCGACGGACTGGATCAAACACTGGATCAAACACTGGATCAAACACGGAGCCTTGAACTTACGGGCATGGCCAAAGATTTGCGCGAACTTAACCCTCGAGCTTGAGACGCACCACAATGCCCCACGGATCGCTCGAGTGTGCAATATCGTCCTCGAGTGCAACCGTGAACCCGGCCTGCTCGAGGCTGGCTTTCGTGGCGTTCAGGCTGGCTTCATCGGACAGAATCAGATCCCAGGTCAGCAGACGCGCATCGTCATCACTCGAGGGTGCTGAACCTGCCGCCCAAGTGTTCAGGCCGATGTGATGGTGGTAGCCATGCGCACCGAGGAACAGCGCTCCCGGAAAATTCCAGGTCATTTTCGTCAAGCCCAAACCTGCGTGATAGAAGCGTGCGGCCTGCTCGAGATCACCGATGTAAAAATGCAAGTGACCCATGCTGGTGCCGACGGGTAAAAGGCCAGCGAACGCTCGAGGTCAGCGATTTGCAACGTGACCTGACCGATGCGAATGTCGCTGGGCGCTTTGTATCCGTTCAGCGGGAAGCTCGAGGTACGCAATGGTCGGTGGCAGCGTCATGGATTCCTCCGGTTGAACCTGAACTCGAGCATTTACCGCACCGGTTGACGCCCCGAAATTGCACGTCCAAGCGTGACCTCATCGGCATACTCGAGGGCTCCGCCGACCGGAAGGCCGTAAGCTATTCTCGAGACGAGTGCACCCAAAGGCTCGAGTTGGCGCTGCACGTACATTGCAGTCGCTTCGCCCTCCGTCGTGGTCGCCGTGGCCAAGATGATCTCGAGCGGCTTGCCCTCATTGCCGACGCTGGCTTGCACCCGTTTGACCAGGCTGCCGATTTTGAGTTGTTCCGGCCCGACCCCATTCATTGGGGATAGCGCCCCGTGAAGCACGTGGTACAACCCGGCGAACTCGCCGCTGCGTTCAATGGCGATCACGTCACCGGCCTCTTCGACCACACAGATCAGGCGTTGATCACGGCTGCCATCCGAGCAGACACCACACAATGGCGCGTCTGTGATGTTGAAACACGTTGGGCACAAATGCAGTTCACGTTTCGCCTCAAGCAAAGCCGCCGCCAACGATTCGACATCCTCTTGCGGACTGGCAAACAAATGAAACGCCAACCGTTGCGCACTTTTCGGACCAACTCCTGGCAACCTCGAGAGTTCACGGATCAGTTGGATCAGGCTGTTGGGATATTTCATGGGGTTCCAGTGGATCTGAGCAAAATGGAGGTGAGTTTAAAGAGTGGAAAGTGAAAAGTTGAAAGTGAAAAGTCCGGTTTTACTTTGATCTTTCCACTTTCAACTATCCTTTACCGCATTCCTGGCATTCCGCCGAGGCTGCCCATGATTTTCTGCATTTCGCTTTGTTGCGCTTCGACGGCTTTGGTTTGCGCATCCCGAATGGCGATCAGGATCAAATCCTCGAGGGCTTCGACATCGCTGGGATCAACCACTACCTTATCGATTTGAATGCTTTGGATCGTGCCGGACCCGTTCGCCGTGGCTTTGACCATGCCGCCCCCGGCGGAACCTTCGATCACGAGGGCCTCGAGTTTTTCTTGCATTTCGCCCTGCGCGGATTGGGCTTTTTGCATTTGCTTCATCAGCTTTTGCATGTTCATTCCTGGATCATACCGTGAAATTCCGTGATGGCCGGAGCCTCGAGATTGATGCAGTCTTTCGACCCGTGACGCGGTGTGCCGAGCATGTTTCAATGTTTCATGACGTATTCCGAAGCGCTCGAGTGGTTGTACGCCCGCACCCGTACTGGCTTGCAGCACGGTTCTGAACGTGGACCTGAACGGGCTCGAGGGTTGCTCGAGCAGTTTGGCAATCCGCAACGCTCGTTTCGTGGCGTGCATGTGATTGGCACGAACGGCAAGGGGAGCGTCTG
>JAYURE010000768.1:0-3097 GCA_043756345.1 Deinococcales bacterium
GCAAAATGTGCGCAACTGATCACTGTCTCGGATTTGCGTATTGGCAATTTTGTATGTACAATACTGTTATGTCATTCGGGGTGATTCATGCGTTACGAATGGGACGAAAGCAAAAATGAACGCAACCTCGAGAAACACGGCCTGAGTTTTGAAACGGCCAGTTTGGTCTTCGACGATCCAAACGCCTTGTCCATCCCAGACCGAATTGAGAACGGCGAGGAACGCTGGCAAACCATCGGCATGATCGAAAACATTGTGATCGTCATGGTCGCGCACACGATCAAACTCGAGACGGAAACTCAAGAAGAAGTAATACGCATCATCTCGGCACGAAAAGCCACACGCGCAGAAAGGCAGGAATATGAAGAAGCCATCTGGTAAAAAACAACTCGAGCATCTGGCCGCACTGCCTGATGAGGCCATCAACCTGTCGGACATTCCCGAAACGCTCGATTGGGCGCAGGCGCAGGTGGGCAGGTTTTACCGTCCGATCAAGCAAAGCGTGACGATGCGCCTCGATGCGGATGTGCTCAAGTGGTTCAAAGAAAATTCTGGAAAGTATCAATCCCGAATGAATCAGGTGCTCCGGGAATTCATGCTGTCAGAAAGAAAGGCATCTGGTCAGCGTTAGCCGTTTCGTCAGTATGTGGCGTTGATCGCTCTTGCGGCCGTGCCTTCAACCGGGCGGGTGCGGCTGCGCGGGTTGGGTTTGAATCGGTTCACATCTCGAGCACGAATGCTGAAACGAACTCGAGCGGCAATATCGCCGAGTCTGGCAATTGCAGTCAAATTCTCGCGGGTGGGTGGCGTGTTGAACTCGAGCGTTGATGAACTGAACAGGGCGGGTTGCGTGCTGATTGGGTTGATGTGTGCGGTCATGTTGGTTTCCTTTTTCGGATTTACGCGGCGGCGCTTTGCTCGAGATCTGCTTTTTCTTGCTCGAGTTTTTTCACTTCTTCCCAGAAGTCGAGGATGTCAAACTTTGCAAGTTCCTCGAGTCGGGCATTGATTTCTTGCAATCTGATCACGTTGTCGGGTGACTGATTCATGCTGCCCGCCTCCAGCATTGCGAACGTTCACACCATGTCCTCGGCGCGTGCCGGAGTTTCAACAAGTGCGAGTGCATGGCCTTCGCGTCGCCTGAGTAACGCCGCTCGAGCGTGGATTCATACCCGGCCCGTCCAATGATTTGCATGTGTTGTAAGCCGTGTTCCTCGAGCGTTTTCTGACCACCCTTCCTGCCTCGTTCGGATGGCGTGAGGGGGATCACACCCCCGTTCACGCCTGTACCTCTGTCTTCGTGCCTTCCTCGATTGCTTCTTGATCCAACAGCAGCACCTCACGGGCTTGGGTCGCTTCCGATCAACGCCTTGGATGCCCAAGACGGGAGATCCATCAGGGGTTTTCGCGCGCATCGATCACAGTGTTTTCGAGCAGTTCGTCCGCATTGGCGTTGAACGCCGAAACAGCCAGCGTCAGCGTCGCGCAGGTTCGAGCAGACTCGAGGATTGTTTGCGTGCCGGTGATTCGGGTTTGTCCAGAATCGAAATCCATGCTGTCGGCATTCGAGCGCAAGGGCAGGAGCTTGCTCGAGAGTTTGTACAGGGCAATCTGCGCATCGACGCTCGAGGAGTCCGATCCGGCCCAGGACATCAGGGCGACGGCATTCGTTTCTGACCCGAGTCGTCTGATCTCGAGGCGCACCGAAAGCTTGCCAGTTTTGGCGAGCGTGACCGTGGAAGATTTCGCGGCGGTGATTTTGACCTCGAGCGGTTTCGCGCCACACGAAACCAGCGCGAGCAGGAGCGCCAACCATTTCATGCCGCCAACAGGGATTCAAGCAGCACGCCCTCGAGTTCGTTCAGGATGGCGATCTGATTGGGTTGAGCAGAGACGCGCAATTCTCGAAGGCACAACCGCACGTGCTCGAGCACGAGTGCTGAACCTTGGGTACTGACGTGCAAGGTTTGCAACTCTTCGCGTTGACGGTCAATCAGTTCGGATTTGATCTCGAGCAATCCCTCGAGCACGTGAACCCGTGAACGCAATCGTTGACGCTCGAGTACACCGGAAACCAATCCAGAAAGCGCGGCGATCATGCGGCCCTCAAGAGTGCATCCAAACGCTCGAGGTTCACACCGACCACTCGGGCCAGATCCGATTTGGCAATCACGACGGCATGGTTCTTCTCGAGCAGATCAACTTGGGCATCGTTGACTTGCTCGAGTGCCTTCAATAAATCCGTGGCGGTGGCGGTGCCTGCTTGAACTCGGGCTTTCATGGCGCTGTGTTCGCTGAAGCGCACGGCGAGTTTGTCGGCGCTCAGGTTCGCTCGAGCCACGGCAATTCGCCATGCACTGAATTTGGACAAAACCTCGAGTTTCAACGTCCGTTCGAGTTCGGAAACCCTGGCCTCGAGTGCTGGACTTTTCGAGGGTGCAGTCAAGTTCGCAGTCAAGCTCGAGAGGTTCACACTCACTGTCACGCTGCCGCGCACGTTGGCCTGCTCGAACGGATCGCTCGCGCCGACACCACCGCCGATGGTGACGTTCAAGGATTTCAGGACTTGCCCGAATGCGCCCTCTTCAAATTGGGTGTTCTCGAGGTCGCGCTTCGCGTTCAAGACGGTGCTCGAGTGTTTCAATGCCTCGGTGCTGAGACGGTTCACAACGATGATGTCATTGCTCGAGAGGCCCAGGGTTTGCGCACTCGCGGTGGGCCACAAGAACCAAACGATGACCGCGAGAATCACGGCTCGAGCAACGGCATACCAGGCATCAATTCGGATGGAAAAGAAGTTCATCTCGAGCAGGGTATGGAGGAATGCTCGAGCGGTACAAATTCGGTATCAGGCTTATGGTGCTTGGTCACCAAGTTGGTTTTGCCAACCCCAAGATGTTCTATTCGTTGCGAAAACGACCTTCATATGCCTGCATGATCAAAGGTTTCGCAAGGACTAAATCTGCTTCGCTGGTCAGCGTGATCTCAAGATCTCCGGTTCCCCAATGCCCAATGTTGGTGACATCTCGAGTGAAGCCTGATTTCAATTCGATTTCTCGAGGATCGATATTTGCGTACACGTACAGCCCATTTTTTT
>JAYURE010000769.1:0-3093 GCA_043756345.1 Deinococcales bacterium
CGCATGACCTCACGTTGATCGGCGGCCATCTCGCGTTTGCTGTAATTGCTGTGATCGGGAAGGCCAATGGGTTTGCTCGAGCGTCCGTAACCGCGCAAGTCTGTGGCGACAACTGTGAATTGCTCGGCGAGTTTTAGAGCAATTTTGTGCCAGATCGCGTGAGTTTGTGGGTAGCCGTGAAGCAGCAGCAACGGCGGGCCGATGCCGCCAACCACACCGTGAATCTCGAGGCTATTCTCGAGTTTGAAATCGTGTTGTGTGAATCCCTCAAACAAAAGAACCTCCGGAATTATCGAGCGCCAACCATTGTTAGGTTTGGACTCGCCTCGAGCCATGCCAATGCGCTTCGCAAATGTTCGCGCATCGTTGAACCAGCCCGTTTCGCATCTCCAGCCCGCACTGCCTCAAACAAAAGCACGTGTTCGGCTCGAACTTGCACAACTCGATTTGGATCTGAATTGTGGGCGCGTTGCAACAACGGACTTGAAAGGTTGACGAGTTCGACAATCAATTGTTCGAGCAGTGGATTGTGTCCAGCCTGTGCGAGCGTGCGGTGAAAGCGTTCGTTCTCAATGCCGCCCAAACTCGGTAGGCCGCTGACCTGAGATCCCGCGTCAAGCACGGCGGCCTCGAGCATCAATAGATCTTCTCGGGTGCGGCGTTGACAGGCGAGTTCGACAGCCTGAACCTCGAGAATTTCGCGCAATTCCCAGAGGTGCTTCTGTCCGCATTCGTTCGGGTTGAGGCGGCGCACTCGCATGAATAAAAGTTCGATGGGAAGTTCGGCAACGAACGCGCCTTTGCCCTGGTAAACCTCAATCACGCCGAGGGTTTTGAGTTTTGAAAGTGCCTCGCGCACGACTGTTCGGGCGACTCCGAAATGCGCTGCGAGTTCCGGTTCACTCGGCAGACGGTCGCCAGGTTTGAGTTGCCGTTCAGTGATCCATTCCCCGAGCCGTTCCGCCACGACTTCACCTAACCGTTGACGGTCGAGCGGTTGCCGGGATGATCCTAATGGCAGCATAGAAGCTCCAAAAAACTCGTGATACTCGAGGGTTGGCGAACTGGCCCACTGGTCTGAGGTGCGGGCTGGAGCGGTGAACTGGGATCACTTGACGAACGGAACAAATACATCCTATCATCTGGTTGTCAGACAAGTGAAGAGGGATGCGAAGGTGTTCTGGAAACCAGAGCACAGACTCGAGCCGGGTTGAAACCTGGGTTCGGGCGCACCAACAGGGAGGCAGTCATGCGAATTCCACTCGCCGTTGCATTCGGAGTCGTCGCCGTTGGCGTTGCAGTCATTGGCAATTCCACCGCACAAACATCTGCACAGCAGGGTCCGATCAAAATCGGTGTGATCACCACGCTGACCGGTCGTTTGGCCGAGTTCGGCAAGCAACAGAAAGCGGGCTTTGAGGTCGCGCTCAAGGAACTAAATTCCAAAGGCACGCAGAAGTACGAGATGCAACTCGAGGACAGTGCCAGCGATGTCAACAAAGGTCTCGCCGCCGCCGAGAAACTCGTCAACGCGGGCGTTGGTGTGATCCTGAACGAATACTCCTCGAGCATCGTCAAGGCTCAAGCGCAATACCTTTCGCGCCAGAAAGTCCCAAACATTGTCGTCTCGAGTTCGGATGAAAGCATCACCAAACCCGGATTGGATTACGTCTTCCGCGTCAATCCTCCAACCGATGAGTACGCGAAAATCTTGTACCAAGTCTTTGCCGATACCGGCGTGAAATCCGTGGCAGTCCTTGCAGGAACGGGCGCGTTCGAGAAGAGTGTTCAGGCCAGTTCGGTCGAGCAAAGCAAGGCTCGAGGCATCGAGATTGTTGCCAGCCAGAATTACGACAAAGGCCTGACCGATTTCCGTCCGATCCTGAACGGGTTCAAAGCCAAGAATCCTGACGCGGTGTTGTTGGTGGGCTATCAGGAAGATTCCGTGGCGATCATGCGTCAATCCAAGGAAGTCGGTTTGAATCCGAAACTGTTCGCCGGTGGCGCTGCCGGATTCGCACTGCCCGATTTCATCAAGGGTTCCGGTCCCGCCAGCGAATTCGTTGTGACCGCGACCGCCTGGGTGCCCGAGATGAAAACCCCCGGCAACAAGAACCTGTTCGTGCGTTTGGTCAATGCGCTCGGCGGCAAAGAACCGACGTACCACGCCGCGCAAGCCTACGCCGCGATGCTGGTTGCGGGCGACGCGATCAAGCGTGCCGGAGGCAACGGAACCGACCGCGAGGCGATCAACAAGGCACTGCAAGCCACCGATTTGAAAACCAGCTACGCACCAGTCAAGTTCGAGAATTACGAGGGCTACCGCAACCAGAACCGCATCCCAATGGTGGCTGAACAGGTGCAAAAAGTCGGCGGCAAACTAACCTTCGTGCCGGTCTACCCAACCAATCTCTTCGACGGCAAGCTCTTGTTTCCAACGCCAGCCTGGGACAAACGCTAAAGCTCGAGCATTCCAGAATTCCAGTGGAGGGCGAGCGTTTGTTCGCCCTCCATCACGGTACAAATTGAGAATCGACAATCGCTCGAGCCGAGCACTTTTTGAGTATTCCCTCGAGCTCAAAATTGATCACAAAAAGTTGAATCACCAACGTTGAAAGGACGACATGGAAATCCTCTCCCAAGGTTCACAAGGGCTGATCGATGGGCTGCTGACCGGTGGCATTTACGCGATGATCGGCGCGGGCATGAGCCTGATTTTCGGCGTGATGCGCGTGGTGAATTTTGGTCACGGTGATTTCGTGATCCTCGGGATGTACGCGGCGTTCGCGGCGAATCAATACTTGAAAGTCGATCCGTACATCAGCCTTCTGCTCGTTTTGCCGCTCGCTTTCGCCTTCGGATTTTTCATCCATCGCGTGCTGCTCTCGAGACTTTTGGATGCGAACGAACAGACGGCGAAACTCGCCACGCTCGGCATTGGTCTGGTCGTAACAAACCTGATCCTGTTGCAATTCGGCAGCGAATCCAAAACCGTCTACACCGAGTACGCGACGAATGCTTGGGTCTTCAAACTTTCCGGGCTCGAGTTGCGGATCAGTGAGGTTCGTTTTTACGCGGTCATGATCACGGCGG
>JAYURE010000770.1:0-8653 GCA_043756345.1 Deinococcales bacterium
TGAATTCGTTCTGGTCAGTACGGGCGAGTGTGTGTCGTAAGATCGCAGCCCAAAATTTGGGTTTGTGGTTGGGACTATGAACCACTAGCACCCGACGTAGTATGTAAATTTGTACAAAAAAGAATTATAAAAAAATGGGTACAAAAACATAATTATTGATACAAAAATAGCAAGATTTACCGTAAGTTTTACAAAATTAAACTGATTTTTCGATAAGAAAAAATGTAGCAAATAAAAAAGCAGGAAAATAAATCCAGTAAAGAAGTCAAAGGGAGCATTGGCTAGATAGTGCCTAGCTCTGTCTTGAGAATATTCATTTTTTGTTGGTACAATATAAATATTTAATCGATCACTGAGTTTAAAGTCGCGTGGCTTATTTTCAGCTATCTTCTGGTATAGATCTGGAGATACGCTGTCAATTGGACCATGAAATTTAATAATAGGTGCTCCGTTCAAAAAGTAACCTGAGAAGTTAAAAACTGCACCCCATAAAACAAAACCAACCAAAAGCAAAACGATTTTCGGTAACGGCTTTTTACTGATTCTCAAGTAACCGGACATGCCCTCAAGCGTAGCATCTGTTTTCACTGACATTTGTTCAGAATCCCATCGACATGTAACCTCGAGCCATGCCTGATCCAACCCTGATCGAAATCTCCCCCAGCATTCATTACCTGCCCGGAGCCGTCAATGTTGGCGTGCTCGAGCTACCGGATGGTGGCAGCCTACTGATCGATTCTGGATCGGACAAAGACCACGCCAAACGCATCCTCAAAGCCTGCCGAACTGTTCAACTTGAACCTCGAGCGATCCTGAACACGCACTCGCACGCCGACCATTACGGCGGTAATGCGCACCTTCAAGAAACCTTGCAGATTCCGGCCTACGCACCGATCTTCGAGGAAGCGATCATCCGATACCCGATCCTCGAGCCGATCTACTTGTGGAATGGGGCGCGACCGCCAAAAGCCCTGCAAAACAAATTTCTGATGGGCGGCGCGAGCGGCACGAAAATCTTGAACGAACCCGGACCGAAAGAAATCATGGGCCTCGAGCTTGATTTGCTCGATGTCGCCGGTCACGCACATCAGCAATTCGCGGTGCGCTGCCGGGACGTGCTGTTTGCCGCCGATGCCGTGTTTGGGCCAAGCGTTCTCGAGAAGCACCCGCTGCCATTCACGGTCGATGTGGCGCACCAACGCGAGGCGATTGACGCACTCGAGATGTACGCCCGAAAGCATTCTGTTCGCTTGGTCGTGCCGGGACATGGCGATCCAACAGAAGACATTGCTGGACTGTGCGCCGCCAACATTGCCGCACTCGACCGGGCCGAAAATGCAATTCTCACGGCTTGCACCCACGCAGGAACCCTGCCGGACATTCTCGAGAAAGCCTGCAACACGCTCGGCCTCGAGATGAAAAACCTGGGATCATACGTGCTGAATCAAACCGCTGTGCTTGCCTTCCTGACCGACCTGGAAGAACGCGAAATGATCGTCTCGAGCATCGCTGGAAACCGGTTGACATGGCGGGCGGTGCATTGAGATGGGCGTGATGTGGCCCAAAAAAGTCACCCCCTGCGAAGTAGCGACCCAAGCCCGAAGCGCATCAGGCCCGTCAGGTGCCGCTGTGGATGCAAGAAGGGGCCGCTGTAAGGGTCAAGAAGGGGGTAGCCCCAAAGCGACCCAAGCCCGAAGGTGCTGGTTTCAGGGTCAAGAAGGGGCGGGGGTCGCGTGCAACTTAGCCGTCGATCACGTTGCGCATGACCCCCCGGCTCGAGCAAGCTCGAACCACCCCCCTACTTCGCAGGGGGGTACAACACCATGATCCGTCTTGGCCTGACCGGTTCGATTGGCAGCGGCAAAAGCACGGTGGCGGACATGCTGTGGTCTCGAGGGATTCCGGTGTTGGATGCGGACGCAATTGCCAGACAAGTCTCTCGTGATCCCGGCACGCTCGAGGCGGTCTCGCTCGAGTTTGGGCCTGAATTCGTGCTCGAGACGGATTTGAACCGGCCCAAAGTGGCGGAATTGATCTTCAACAACCCGGAGGCTCGAGGGAAATTGAACGCGATCATTCATCCTCGGGTTCGGGCAGAGATGACGCGCTTGCAATCCAACCTCGAGCTTGAAGGTGCAAAACTGGTGATACAAGACATTCCGTTGCTGTTCGAGAATGGGTACGAAAAATTGTTCGACGCGACCATTCTGGTCGATGCGCCGCTCGAGGATCGCCTTGCCCGAGTTCAAGCCCGTGACGGTTTGACTCGAGAGGCGATTCTGGCGCGTGATGCCGCGCAAATGCCTGCGAGCGAGAAACGGTTACGGGCCACGTACATTCTCGAGAACGATGGGGACTTGGTGTATCTCGAGCGGCAATTGGTTGCGGTGCTCGAGCAGATTGGAAATTAAGGCCATCCGTGGTTCTGGCGAGGGCGAGGCAAGCCTCTCCCCTACGAAAAACGTTGTCCTGTAGGGGCGAACTCCATGTTCGCCCTCTCGCAGCGAGGATCAATTCCATCCCGCCAAGCTTGACCCTCGAGCCCTTCCCGTGACCACAGCACCACCCTGGTCCCCAATTTGAACTCGAGTCACCTTCACCGTAACGCTTCAACACGGACAAACGTCGGTTTGACTCGAGTTTCCCGCCAACTTAGAATGAACTGTTTGCAATTGTGAGCGTCTGGACCGACCGGACGCCAGTATCGGACTCATCCGGCAGACCATCAGTCAGGCCATTCGAGGGTGCGCCCTCGAGCAAGGGAGGAACAGTGGAAATCCAGTACACCACCCAGACCACCGGCGCGTTGTACATCGCTTTGTTTGCTGTGCTCGGCGCGGGCATTGTTTATGCGACGCTTGGGATTGCGAAGCTTGCGTTCACGTATGCGGGCTCGAGGCGTTTCGGCGTGTCGCAGGCGAAGAACGATGTGTACGAGTGCGGCGAGGAGACGATTGGCAGCACGAACGTTCAGTTCAACCTCAATTATTATTTGTTCGCCATGTTGTTCGTGATCTTCGATGTTGAAGCTGCACTCTTGTACCCGTGGGCTGTGGCGTTCGACAGCCTCGGCTTGCAGGGTTTGATCACGGTCACGGTTTTTATCGTGATTCTTTTCGCTGGATTCTTGTACGCGCTTCGTAAGGGGGCTTTGAAATGGGTTTATTAGGCACAGAACGCCGTCCCGACAACATCATCTTGGGTGGTTTGGACGATTTGATCAACCTGTCCCGCTCGCGTTCATTGTGGCCACTCACTTTCGGTTTGGCCTGCTGCGCGATTGAGATGATGAACTCGAGCGCCACCCGTTACGACATGGACCGTTTCGGAGTCTTTTATCGCAACACGCCGCGTCAGGCGGACGTGATGATCGTTTCGGGCACGGTCACGAAGAAGATGGGCAAGCGCGTGCGCAAACTCTGGGAGCAGATGTCCGAACCCAAATGGGTGATCTCGATGGGCGCGTGCGCCAATCAGGGCGGCCCGTTCCGTCAGGGCTACAGCGTGGTCGAGGGCGTGGACAAGATCGTGCCGGTGGACATTTACGTGCCGGGTTGCCCACCGCGTCCCGAGGCTTTGATGCAAGCCCTGTTGCTCCTCCGCGATAAAGTGGCCGATCAACGTGCCCGTTACGTGCCCGGTGAGTTGATGGATTCGGACTTCGATCCTCTTGGCGAGCCCGGCAAAGATGGACGTGTCTTCGTATGACTTTAGCTTCAACACGGCATGAGATCACGCACCTCGAGCCAGAATCGGTCGCTCGGATCGGGCAGGATTTGCAGGCTCGAGTCAAAACCGAATTGGACGAGGTTGAATTCGATGTCGCGCCGAAGGATTATCGTGCTTTGTGCGAACGGGTTTTTGCGGCGGGCTTCGATTACCCTCGCTGCCTGAGCGGTTCGGACATGGAGTACGGCTTTCGCGTGACGTTGCACTTGCAGCAAATGCAATCGGGTCGCAAGATCACGATTCGCACCGATCTTCCTTATGAGGAGGGTCACATCGCGCACATTCCAACTGTTTGTGATTTGTGGGGCGGTGTCGAATGGCACGAGCGCGAGGCGTTCGATCTGGTCGGCATTTACTTCACTGGCCACCCGGACCACCGTCGAATCTTGCTCGAGGATGAATGGACGATTCACCCGTTGCAACGCAAGTATTCGACTCGAGGTTACGAGATTCCGACTTGGGCCTCCAAGCCTTTCCCAAGCCCGAGTCCATCCGAGGATGGCTTCATGCCGTTCGGTGTGGCGAGCACGCCGATTCCGGTTCGGGTTCCTCCAGTTGCGCCGGTCGCCGTTGCTCCAGCCGCCGTCGCTGCAAAAGTGGTCGAGGTCGCGCAAGTTGCAGCACCAGCCGCGCCCGTTGCGGTTGCTGCTCCAGTTGCTCCTGCCGCCGAAGCTCCGAAATCCTCGAAAGTCAAACGTTGGAATCCCGGTGGCGCTGCAACACCCACCGCTGAGACTGAATCCGCACCCGTTCCAGTTCAGCCAGTCTCGAGCGCCCCAGCCGAAACACCAGCCCCGGTCGCCGCCGAACCAGCCGCCGAGAAACCGCACAATCCGAAAATCAAACGCTGGGAACCGAAGGGTTAAGGAGACTGAGCATGACAGCCACAGCAAACCCAGCCAACGCAGTCCTCAACCCCACCAGCCTCGAGCGCGTCGAGGGCCGTTCGGACGAGATGTTGATCAACCTCGGGCCGCAGCATCCGGCAACGCATGGCGTTCTGAAAATCGTGCTCGGAGTCGATGGCGAACGCATCACTCGAGCAACGCCTCACATCGGTTTCTTGCACCGCAACCACGAAAAGCTCGAGGAGGTCCGCACGTATCAGATGTGCATTCCGTACACGGATCGCATGGATTACGTTTCGGGCATGCAGAACGAATTGCCGTTGTGCCTCGCCATCGAGGAAATGCTTGGCATCGATGTTCCCGAACGCAGCAAGTACATTCGCACGATTTTGTTTGAACTCTCGAGGGTCGCGTCTCACCTCGTTTGGCTTGGCACGTACATGTTGGATTTGGGTGCGATCACCCCGTTCTTGTACGCCTTCCGTGACCGCGAGTTGATCCTCGACATCATCGAACGCACCGCTGGTGCTCGCCTCTTGCCGAATTACTTCACGTTTGGCGGCATTCGCCGCGACCACCATCCCCGCATGATGGACGACATCCTCGAGTTCCTGGATTTCTTCGAGCACAAACTGCCCGAGTACGAAGCCTTGACGATTGATGCGCCGGTTTTTCAGGCCCGAACCGTCGGTGTCGGCGTGCTCGATCCGCAAATGGCGATCAACCATGGCGTTTCTGGCCCGAACTTGCGCGGCTCGGGAATCCCTCGGGATTTGCGCAAAGACGATCCCTACGACGCCTACCCGTACTTGGATTTCGAGGTTTGTGTCGAACTCGGTTGCGATGCGTACTCGAGGTCTCGAGCCCGGTTCCGCGAGTTTTACGAGAGCATCAAAATCATGCGCCAAGCGATTGCGCAATATCCGAAGACCGGTCCAATCTTGCCGAAGCTCCCGCGCCTCAAACCCGCACCCGGAACCGAACGCTACCGTGCCGCCGAAATTTCTCGAGGCGAACTTGGCATTTACCTGATCGCGGACGGGACGGAAAAGCCATTCCGCAGCAAGCACCGCAGCCCATCGTTTTGCACCTTGCAGGCGATGGAAGACATGTTGGTCGGCAGCAAATTCTCCGATGCCATCGCCGTGATCGGCAGCATCGACATCGTGCTCGGGGAGGTTGATCGCTGATGGCCGACGCACCACTCAACCTCGAGCAATCCAGCGGCAAGATGCCGATGGAACGCATTGGCATTCCGGCCGACCGGCATTACAAGGTTCGGGTCGATCATCACATGGCGCTCTCGGCCGATCCGCGCAAGTCCGGTGTGATCAACGCCGTGATCGGGTACTTCAGTTTGGTCGTGCTCGCGCCGCTGCTGATTTTAACGCTGATGTTTTGGGGCCTGCCCGCGCTGTTGGGCGTGGCTGGCGTGCTGCCGAACACCTTCTGGTACAACTTGATCTTCGGCCTGCTCGGGCCTGTGCTGGCTTTCTTGTTCATCGCGGTCGTCGCGTTGATCAACATTCTGATGCTGCGCAAATACCTCGCCAAAGTCCAAAACCGTTTCGGCCCCTTGCATCACGGCCCGAGCGGATCGTTGCAAACCGTGTTTGACGCACTGAAACTCGTTGCCAAAGAGGATCACTCGCCGGGCATGGTTGAAGAAACGATCTTCACGATTGCGCCGGTCCTGGTTTTCGTTTCGGCCTTCCTGCTGATGGCCGTGATTCCGTTCGCGCCCGGTTGGGTGTTCGCCAACGTCGATGCCGGAGCCATCTTCATCATCGCCGCCGGAACGCTCGGGTCTTACGGCGTGCTGCTCGCCGGTTGGAGCATGAACAACAAGTACGGCCTCTTGGGTGGCCTGCGTGCCGCCGCGCAACTCGTCTCTTACGAGGTTCCACTTTCGATTGCGCTGCTCGCGGTTTGCGTTTACACCGGCTCGATGAACCTGACCGAGATCGCCGATTACCAACTGGTTCACGGTTGGAACGTTTTCCCGCTGTTCATTCCGTTCGTGATTTACCTGATTGCTGGTCTCGCCGAAATCAAAATGACCCCGTTCGATCTCCCCGAGGCCGAATCCGAATTGGTCGCCGGATTCAACACCGAATACGGCGGTATGCGTTTCGGCTTCTTCTTCGTTGCCGAATTCGCCGAGTTGTACCTGCTGCCTGCGGTGCTCGCGGTCTTCTTCCTCGGTGGTTGGCACACGCTGCCATTGCCGGACGGGTTCGCCAACAACATCTTGGGTTACAAGGAATTATTCGTCTGGGGCAACCCGGCAGATCCGGCCGGGAATCTGTTGCGCAACGTGATTTACGCGGCCATCTCGCTCCTTAAAGCGGCGGCGGGCGTGTACTTCTACATGTGGATTCGTGCGACGCTTCCGCGCTTCCGTGACGATCAACTGATGGAACTCTGCTGGAAGGGCCTGATCCCGCTATCCTTGGTCGGATTGCTGCTGGCTGCGGTCTCGAGGTTGAACCCAGTCATCGGTGCGGTCATCTCGATCATCACGATCTTGGGCATTCTGGCGTTCATCGTGCCACCGATTTTCCGCAAAGTCGATGCGCGTCAAAACACGGGTCCGAAGGGTGTTCCAATTCGTCGCCGTCCGAACATGGCTCCGAATTACCGCAACATCAACAAGTAAGAAACAAATCACGGATCTTGGAGGAGCCAATGCGCACAGCAGTCAACACACTCGAGACCGGTTGTACATCAGCAACCCTCGAGACATACGAGGCGAGTCCAAGCCGTAAAAATTTCAACACGAGAAGTTCAAACACAGGAGGGAGGGGTCAATGAGCTTACTGAAAGACATTTGGAGCGCAGTTTCCGGCATCGGCAAAGGGATGCAAAAAACCTACGACGAACAATTCGATCCGGTCTTCACCGAGATGTACCCGTTCACTCAACCCGACCTGCCACCGGTTTCGGTGCAATCACTCGCGCTGATCAAAAACGAGGACGGTACGGACCGTTGCGTGTCATGCCTCGCCTGCGAGAAGGTCTGCCCGAGCCAAGTGATCACGATTGAACGCAAGAAAAATCCGGCCGGTAAGGGATTCGTGCTCGAGCGTTTCGACATCGATCTGGTCAACTGCATGTACTGCGCCGCCTGCGTCGAATCCTGCCCGGCCAGCGCGATTGTAACGATTCAGGATTTTGAACTCTCAACGTTCAACGTGCAATCGTTGAAGGCCGATAAGGAATTCTTGGACGATCAGGGTTTGCGGGCGCGTCAATGGTACAGCCCAAAAATCGGAGTCGAATACCGCGAGGAAATTGCGGAAAACACCTTGCACGGCAAGATCGTCAAAGCGCCACTCGAGGAACAACCGGGCGGATTGGCTTTGATGGAGAAGGCGAAGGCTGCTGCGGCAACGCCAGCGCCCGCCGCTGCTCCTGCGGCTGCCGCACCTACCGCGCCAGTTGCTCCGAAACCCGCTGCACCGGTTGCCGCTGCCGCACCAGTTGCGGACGAGAAACCAAAATCCTCGAAAGTCAAACGTTGGAGTCCAGCCGGTGCAGTCGCAGAACCCTCGAGCGAACCCGCCGCGCCAGTTGTTGAGGCTGCGCCTGTTCCAGTAGCCGCTGTAGCACCAGCCGAAACCGAAGCGCCGAAATCTTCTAAAGTCAAACGTTGGGTTCCTGCCGGAGCCGCTTCTCCTGAAGCTGCACCGCAAGCACTCGTCTCGAGTCCAGTTGAAGAGGCTCCAGTAGTTGAAGCCGCTCCGGTTGTCGAGACTCCTGTTGCGGAAGTCGCCGCACCAGTGGTCGAAGCTCCAACACCCGAGCCCGAACCTGTTGCAGTTGCACCAGTTGTGGAACCCGAGCCGGTCGTCGAAACTCCGGTCGTTGCTGAAGTTGCTGCGCCAGAACCTGAGCCAGTTGCCGAAGTTGCCGCGCCAGAACCAGTGCTCGAGGTTGCGGCACCAGTCGTCGAAGCTCCAGCGTCCGAACCTGAACCAGTTGCACCAGTGGTTGAGGCTCCTGCTCCCGAACCAGTGGTTGAGACTCCTACACCTGTTGCTGAAGTCGCTGCGCCAGAACCCGTGCTTGAGGTT
>JAYURE010000771.1:0-8653 GCA_043756345.1 Deinococcales bacterium
GGAGCCGAGAACATTCGACCGGTTACGTCGGTGTCGAATCGGGTTTCGTGCTCGAACGCAACCCGGACACGGTACGCGCACCGGATGTTTCGTTCGTGAACCTCGAGCGAATTCCTGAGGGCGGTATTCCCGAAGGCTTCTGGCCGTTCGCGCCAGATTTGGCCGTAGAGGTGGTTTCACCATCGGAAAGCGCCGAGGATGTGCGCGAAAAAATCAGGGATTATTTGCGGGCTGGCACGCCACTCGTTTGGGTGATTTACCCACGGACCCGTGAAGTGATCGAGCACACCAATGATGGTTTGGCCCGAACCCGAAGCGGAACGGATCTGCTCGAGAGTGCAACGGTTCTGCCAGGTTTTTCGTGCCGGGTTGAAACACTTTTTACTTGAATTTACAGATCAAATTTTAGAGGCGCACAATTTGTGAATCTCGATTCTGTTGGCGAATTCCGTTTCGTTCAACTTGCGCGTTTCAAGTGTTCTTCCATGTACGCCCGTAACAGCGTCCCCATTTCGGTTTGGTATCCGGGTCCTCGAGCTTTGAACCATTCGAGCACTTCGGGATCGACCCGCAACGTCAGTGGAATTTTGTTCGCTTTGGTTTGCACGCCACCACGTCTAACAACGGCTCGAGCGAATGCTTCCGGTGTGACTTTGGGCGCATCAGAGAAATCGATTTGATCGGCGGTCATGGCTTCAAGATGCGCATGATTGGTTTTGGATTCAAGCTTGAGGGCCTGCTCAAAAGAGAGCTTCGAAATACGTTCTTTCTTCATTGGGTTCCGCCTTTCGCATGGAGATGATTCGGTAGGTTTGTTTACGCATGGTGTACACAACCAAAACGACTGTGGAGCCAAGCAATCCAAAGGCAAGCACACGGGGTTCGTCGTGACGGTCATCGTCCAGTTCGAGCAGGTCACCTTGTAGGACTCGAGCAGCGTCTACAAAATCCAGTCCGTGTTTCTCGAGGTTGCGTTCGCGCTTGTTCTCGTCCCACTCGAGATCCATGTTTTAATGTACATACGTTTTGTTATTACGTCAAATTCGGGTTCACAGATCAAATTTCACAACCGCACGATCTGTGAATCTCGAGTGCCACCCCAGATTTCTTTTTGCGATCCGTCTGCGCCAAGCACGAACGCGTTTCGGTTGTCCGCGATTTGCGCTTTCAAAACCTCGAGCACTTGCGATCTGACTTTTTTCTTCAGGATCGGAAAGATCAATTCGAGTCGGCGTTCAAAGTTGCGTGGCATCCAGTCGGCGCTGCCCGCCCAGACTTCCCATTCGCCGCCACATTTGAAGGCGGCAATGCGTGAATGCTCGAGGTAACGTCCGACGAGTGATCTGGCATTGAATTTCGGATGAATCGTGGTCAGGGTACTGCGAATCATCAGGTCCACTTTCGCGCCCGCCTCGGCTGCGGCCTCGAGTGCCAACAGCACGGCGGGATCGGTCAGGTGATTCAGCTTGAGGATGATGTGGCCTTTGGCGTGCGATTCGCCAACAATCCGTTTGAGCATCGATTCGCGGGCCTGCAAGCCGACTTTCATCAACTCGAGTTTTGGCGGGATGCCTTGCTCAAGGGCTTTGAAAAAGGTGCTGGCATCTTTGACCAATCCCGGATCGGCACTCAGCAGGCTCAGGTCGGTGTAGAGCTTGCCGGTGGCCGGATTGTAATTCCCGGTGCCGAGGTGCACGTAACCGCGTCCGCCGCGTTTGACGTACAGGGCTTTGGCATGAACTTTCAAATCGGCTGGGTATGGAAAAACGCGCACGCCGCCTTCCTTGAAACGCAATTGCCAATACAAATTTGCCAGTTCGTCAAATCTGGCGCGACCCTCGAGAAAAACCGCGACATCTTTTCCGGCTCTGGCCGCCTCGAGCAAGCCTTCGGCAATCGGGTTGTTTCGACCCAATCGGTACAGCGTGGCGCGGATCGATTCGGTGCGTGGGTCTTTGGCGACGGCCTGCACGAATTGCACGACGGTTCCGTAATCGTCGCTCGGGTGGTAGAGGGCCAAATCTTGTTTCTCGAGGTAGGCGAACGGTGCGGTTTGAAATTTGCTGCGTTTGCGAATCGGGTTGGGTTTGAATCGCAACTCGGGCCGGTTGAGGTTGGCGATGGTCTCGAGAAAACGGTAATCGAGCGGCAATGGCAACTCGAAGACTTCTTCTGACCACAGGCCCAGACCGGCACGTAACGCCTCGAGCGATGGGAATCCGGTTTGAACCTCGAGTCGGGCCGGAGGACCGTCCAGGCGGCCTTCGAGGGCGTGTGCCAGGTCTTCCCAATCGACATTCCCTTTGAGTTTGATGTTCGCACCTCGGGTCAGGCGCAGCAACCAGACCGGGCTCGGTTCGGGCAGGAACAAATCCGAACGCGAGGCGATCAAATCCTCGAGCCTGACAAAAGAATCTTTGCGACCCGGAATCTCGAGCAACCTCGGCACGCTTTCGGGCACGCGAAAGAAATACTCGATTCGGGCATGGCCCGCCGCGAAATACAACGCCCGCGAATCCAAGTACGGCAAACCATCCGGCGCGATGATGTCGGTCAACGGAGCGACCCGTTCGGCCAGGTACGCACCAAAAAACGCGAGTTCGTCCGGCTCGAGGTCGTCGGGTTTTAAAACGTGAATGCCAGCCTGCGCAAGTTCGAGACAAAGTGAATCGTGCAATTTCGCCGCCTCGAGCGAAAACCCCAACGCATCACGCAGCAAATGCAAATACTCGGCCCGCAATTTCTGCCCATCCAAACGAACTTTGGCCCGCAAACTTTGCGCTCGGGCCGTAAAAAATTCATCCAAGTTGTTCGCAAAAATCGCCAGGAACCGCACCCGCTCGAGCAACGGAAAATCTGGCCGGGTCGCCTGCAACAAGACACGATGGTTAAACGTCAACCAAGAACGTTCACGCGAAATCTGCAAGCCTCGAGGTTTGGGCAATGGCACGGCTCGGGCTTTCGGAACAGTAACAACCTGAATTTTTGGTACTCGAGCTTTGACAGGTTTTGTTTTGACGGCGGCAGCTTTGACCTTCACGTTTACATTCTGACAGGTCAGACCGGAAAATCGTGTCAAGCGAAACTCGGGTTCCAATGGTGGGGCTGGCGGGGACTCTCCCCGGCTCAAACCGTCAAGCTTGAGCCACCCCTCTCAAATGAGAGGGGTCGGTTGCGCGACAGCGCGACCGGGGGAGAGTCCCAACACGCTCCTTCATTTCGCCTGCGTGACGAATCCCTCGAGCTTTTGGTTTTCAGGCCCGGGTTCCGCGACCACGTTGTCGCTCACGTTTGATCTGATACGCAGCAAGGTCCGCCCGGTGCAGCGCGTCTGTGGCAGTCTCGCCGGGCAACGCATGGACCACACCGACGCTGGCCCGCACGCGATCCAGGGTGTTCAGATCCTCGAATCGCAGGGCCTCGAGACCAGCTTCGATTTCGTGACCGATGCGCAAACCATCGTTGAGGTTCGCACCCAAAAGCACCAGAAAGAACTCATCACCGGCGTACCGTGCAGCAAGGTCAGATGAGCGGACTTTGGCTTGCAGCACACCTGCGACCGCACGCAAAACGCGATCTCCGGTGGCGTGCGAATGCTGGTCGTTCCAACGTTTGAAATCGTCCAGGTCAATGAACAGCACGCAGGCAGCTTGCATCTCGAGGACGCGATCAAGTTCGAGTTCGCCTTGGGATCGGCTTAAAAGTCCGGTCAGTTCGTCATGAATCACTTGTTGCCGCAAAGCGTTACGTTCACCGAGTGTGTGCTCGAGTGCTTGGCTGGTGAACAGGTGCATGGCGTGAACGATTCGGGTGAAGGTCACGGAAAGCATCAGCACGCCAATCCAGAACACGGGTGGCAAGGGTAAATTCATGACCATCGTCAGTTGCTCGAGCACGCCGGTCAGGGCGAGCACAATCCAGGTCACGGTCATGGTGGCACCGCCCGGAAAGGCAACATGTTCCTCAAGAAGTTGACGCCTGCGGGCTCCGATCAGGATCACAACGCAGTGCATCGCAATCAGCAGCAGGCCAAGCCATCCGGCGCTGGCTTGCGGATACCCAAGCGGGTTGATGCGTTGGCCCAGCACGAACAGGTCGCTGCGCCAGACGAGTGCCAGCAAGCCGACGGCACTGATGCCCCAGTACAGGCGCTCGAGTGGGTGAAAGCTCAGGCCGCAAGCGTGATTGGAGTAGCGCGTGCCGAGCGGGACCAGCGTGGCGACCAGCAGGTAACACCACCACATCGCCGGACCTGCCGGAAGCAAACTGCTGTGTTGCAAGAATAAAACCGTGCAAACCAGCGCGACCGTCAAGATGATGGTTCGGTACGCCTGCAACATGGTCGCATCGGTGTTGCTCGCAGGTTTTAAGGAAAAACCAAGCAACCAGACTGCTGCCGCAAAGATGGCCACCACCAGTTCTGGCAGTGACCATGCGGCAATTTGCAGCACAAACATGGCACGATCATACCCGAGGGTTGGGATGCCGACGGTGCATTTTCGCCTGTGACCCGCTGATTCTGCTCGAGTCAGACGAAATACTTTTGCTTTTCAGAGCGGGTGATGAAGGGCGGCGAAGGGCGAAAGGGCGAAGGGAAGATCAAAAACTTCTTTATTGCTCGCCTCAAGGGTTTGCCTGTGACCCGTGACCTTCCCCCTTCAAATCGGCCTGGTTTACCGCAGCAGTCCGAGCCTCGTGCCGGGTTTGAAATCGGGAAAGACTTTTTCCAGACCCACTCCGAAACGTTTGTCGATCACCTCGGCGAAGACGGTGCGGTAATCAGTGGTGACTTCAAGATCGGCACGTTCAAACAATTGATCGGTCGCCAATCCTGGCCATTTGCCGTAGACCTGACCGCCCGCAACGCTACCGCCGAGGACAAACATCGCGCTGCCATGCCCGTGATCGGTTCCGTAAGAATCGTTCTCGTCGAGGCGGCGACCAAATTCGGATTGCACCACCACGGTGATTTTCTTGTCCAGTCCTGCCTGCTCGAGGTCACTGTAGAACGTGGTCAGTCCTTCGCTGAGTTGCTTGAGCAAATCCGCCAAGTAACCTTGTGAGTTTTCGTTCCCCTGGTACTGATGCGTGTCCCAGCCGCCCAGATCGACGGTAGCGACCCGCAAGCCAAGCCCGCGTTTGATCATCCGGGCGACGCTCGAGAGGCTGGCGGCGAATTCGGTTTCCGGGTATTTGAGACCGCCCTCTTCGGCTTTAAATCCGGCTTTGGCAACCGCCTCTATCGCCTTCAGGGTGGCCTGCCCGCTCTGATGCAACCAGGTTTCACCGCTCCACAATCGGGCAAGGCTGCCGTGCAAGAACTTGCGATGGTTTTCGTCATCGGTCAGTTTGAAATCGTTGAGGTCCATCATCGCCACAGCATCCGGGTAGCCCTGCAAAGCGGTCGGTGGGCTCGAGCCTATCGCCACCGCGTTTGACAGGACCGAATTGACTTTCGGCGTGTTCTCGAGCAATCGCGTGACCCAACCTTGCGGCGTGCTGCGAGCGCCCGGCGTGCCGAGTTCCATGTATTCCATCGCATCAAAATGCGAGCGCGTGTCGCTGCCAACCATGCCGGTTGCCGTCACGATGGCCATGTTGCCCGCCTTGTAGCGTTCAAACAGTTTCTCGAGCGATGGGTGCAAGCCAAATTGCGCGTCCAATTTCAGGGCCGCGCCGTTACCAGAGGTCGGAATGCGCAATCGAGGCCGGGCCTGTTCGTAATGCCCTCGATCCGGGCCATCAATTGGCGGCATGACCGAGAGGACATCCCAACCGCCACGCAAAAAGACGACGACCATCACTTCGTCCTGCGTGCCAGATTCGGCAAAAGCGAGGCTTGAGAGTCTACCGCCCGAAAGCGCAGCTATGGCGCTCGAGCAACCCATCAGAAACGAACGGCGGTCCATGACAAAGGCTAATCGTGCTGGATGAGAAATCTGGACAACTTGGGTAAAGACCTCACGTGGTGCCGGTCTGATGAATTCCCGACGGACTCATTTTGCCGTGCCACAATGCAGATCAATGCAGATCACCTTAACAACCATTCGGCTCGAGTTGCTGGGAGGTGCGTTTCTGCACGCGCCGGAACGCAAAGCCTGGAAGCTCGAACGCAAAACGGCTGGGTTGCTGGCCTTTTTAACGCTCGAGGGTGGCACGACCCGATCCAGGTTGGCCGGATTACTCTGGCCGGATTCGCTCGAAAGCACCGCCCGAAACAATCTTTCACAGGTGGCCCGACGATTGCGCGAAGGTGCTGGTATCGCCCTCTTAACCGGTGACGACCGTCTGAGCCTCAGCCCGGAATTGAACATCGATGCGTCCAATCTCGAACTCGAAGCGTTCAGCGGCAATGACCAAACCGTGCTCGGATTTGCGGGCGAATTGCTCGAGGGTTTGGAATATGACGACTGTCCAGAATTTCAGGATTGGTTGCTGATCAAACGCGAGGGTTTTCTTGGATTGCGCCGCGATGCGCACCTGCGGCTCTCACAGGTTGCAGAACTGGCCGGACAATCCAGACTGGCCCTCGAGCATGCCAATCAGATCCTCGAGCTTGATCCAGTCTCTGAGGTGGCACATCGGCACGTCATGCGCCTTCATTACCAGAACGGTGATCGAGGCGCGGCATTGAATGCCTTTGAACGCTGCAAGCAAACGCTCGAGCAGGAATTGGGCGTGCCACCACTGCCAGAAACACTCGCACTCGCAGAAGCAATCTCGCAGGGTGCGACGGTGGAACAAGCTGTTGTGACACGGCTCGAGATTCCACTCACGGTCTTACGACCACCCGTTTTGATTGGACGAGAATCTGAATGGGCACAACTCGAGATGGCCTGGAATCAAGGAATGCAAATCGTGATCCATGGCGAGCCAGGCATTGGCAAAAGTCGATTGCTGTTCGATTTCGCCGCCAGCCACGGTCAGCATTTACTGCTCGAGGGTCGTCCCGGCGATGCGAACGTTTCGTTTTCGAGTTACGCCCGGTCATTGCGTCGTGTGTTGAGCCAATATCCAAACCTCGCGCTTGAAGACTGGGTACGATCCGAACTCTCGCGCCTGCTGCCAGAACTGAGCCACACCGCACCAGCAGCGTTGCAAAGTCAGGAACAAAAATTGCGCTTCTTTGAGGCCATCGCCTGCGCCCTCGAGACGATCTGCCAACAGCAGGTGTTCTCGAGCATTGTGGTCGATGATTTGCAATTCATGGATGCCGCCAGTCTGGAAGCACACGAGTACATTGTCACGCGATTGATGCCAACCGGAGTGCGATTCTTGAACGCACACCGCACGAATGAATTGTCAGCAACACTCGAGGAACGGATTCAAACCGAAATCGGCACCGGCACAATCTCAAGACTCGAAATCAAAGCGCTCGAAGTGGAACAGGTTTCACGTTGGATCACCAGCCTCGAGATCAACGCGCCCGACCTGAGCGCACGACTTGTCAAACACACGGGCGGCAATCCGATGTTCATGCTCGAAACGATCAAGAGTTTGCTCGAGACGAATCAACTTGCGCAAAACGCGCAACTGCCAACACCGACTCGAGTCGGCACGTTGATCCGACAACGCTTAGAGCGTCTGAGCAGCAGTGCGCTCAGATTGGCTCGAGTTGCAGCAATCACCGGCACAGATTACTCGCTTGGGCTGGCCGCAAAAATCCTCGAAACGAACGCGCTGGACCTAAGCGAAATCGCGGGCGAACTCGAGCAGGCGCAATTGATGATCAGTGAACGCTTCGCACACGATCTTATTTTTGAAGCGGTGCTGGCAAGCACACCAAAAAGCATCGCCACGTTCGTTCATAGGCAAACCGCGTCACACCTTGAGGGCAACGAAACTGAACCTGCACGCATCGCGCACCATTGGATCGAAGCGGGACAATCCATGAACGCCGTTTCACACCTCGAGAACGCTGTTGTGAAAGCGGTTGAACAATACCAACTGCGCGAAATTGTCAAACATGCGACGCAAGCCGCAATGATTCACGAACGAGCAAACAACCCTGAAACCGCCTGGGGCTTCTGGACGCAAGTCAGGGACACCATGCGCGAATTAGCTGTTGGTGATGAACTCGAGGTGGTGATTCATGCCTTGCACCGCACCGCCAGCACACCCAAGCAACGTCTCGAAACCTTGGAGGCCGAATGCCAAATGTGGGTCAGTCAGGGCAACCTGAGCAAAGCCAAACGTATCGCCGAGCAATCGATGGAAATCGCTCGTGAAATCGATGATCTTCACGTATTTGAACTGGCCGAAAACAACCTTGGAACCATCGCTTGGATGCAAGGGAAAAGCACGCAGGCAGCAGCACACTTTGCCGCCTCGAACGAATACGGTCGGTTGTTGTTGCAACAACGAATCGATCTTGACGCGCCCCAAGACGAAATCAACCGGGCCAAACAAGAACTGGCGATGGGCATTGCCAATCACGCCGTGATTCTCGATAACTTTGGGCGTTACGCCGAGTCCGAAATTGAACACAAACAGGCCATCGAGATGCTACGAGAAGTGAAGGATATGATCACGCTCAATCAGGAACTTTCCAACATCAGCATCACCCTGCTGGACCAAGGACGCACCCACGAAGCCCTTGTCTACCTGCAAGAGGCCAACAAAAACGCGGCCTCATTGACCGAATCCACCATGG
>JAYURE010000772.1:0-3078 GCA_043756345.1 Deinococcales bacterium
GTGAAGTTGCGGCGGTTGTATCCGGTGCTGGAGTAATCAACTTCAACCGAACGCAGCACTAAGTAATGCGTTACGATCAAATTCGGCAGCCACCGCCACATCCGGTAGGATCTGCCCCAACGATAGAAGCCAGTTGAAGGATTGCGAAGAGAGCCAGAATGATTTTGAACCAAATTGCTTTTTGCATGTGTTCCTCCTCCGCATGTGCGGAGCTAGCGAAGTCCTCCACCACAACCACTTGGATCTGCACCGACGACCGAAGCCAGTTGAAGAATTGCGAAGAGAGCCAAGATGATTCGTGTCCAAATTGCTTTTTGCATGTATTCCTCCTCCGCGTATGCGGTGAAAGAACGCTATTGCGCTAGCACTTGGGGATCTTGTGGGTATTTTGGCAAGCTTACAAAGGGAATTCAGGCTGATGTAGGAGAATTACGGTGAGTGCGCATCCAGCAATTCTTGAGCACACCCAAGCAAACAGGTATGCCGAGGGATTGAGCACATTTCAATCCCTTCAGGAACCTACCAATGAAGATTGGTGCTATGCAGCGGTGTGCCTATCAAATTTGGGACGGACACTCGAGGCTACCGAATACCTGAACCGTTCACGAGAGGAAGGCTTTGAGGGGGCTGCGGCTTTGCTCGGCATGGACTATGTGATTCGTGGTGACTCGAGTCGCGCCTGGGAGTTGCTGGCAGGCATCGATCAGGCCAAGCTCGATCCTGCCGGAGTTGTCCTGACCGAACGCCTTCACGCTTGGCTCCTCCATGCCGAAGGTCAACTGGCCAACGCCATGAAAGCCATCGAACGGGCTTGGGATGCGATGACCACGCCTTCGGCTCGGGTTTTTCGTGGGCGCGTGGCGCAACTGGCGGGTCTGATCTTTTCTGAGGCGGGCTACGACGCTCGGGCACTCGAATTTTTGAACGTGGCGCTCGAGGGGGCCGAATCGGTCAAGTTCGCGGAGTTGCTGACGGCTCGAGCGAATGCGTTGATGCACAGTGGCCGGTTTTTGCAGGCGCTCGCCGATCTCGAGGCGGTCAATGTCGAAATTTTGCCGCCTCGGGCGCGGTTGACGCATCGGTATTACCGGGCGAAATTGGATCGGGCGCGTGGACTCGAGACCGAGAGTGCCGTCGCGTACATGGACACGGTGGCTTTGGCCCGTGACCTGAGCGAACCGGAGTTCGAGGCGTGGGCGCATTTGGGTTTGTGCGCGATTGCCACGGCCCGGGACGATTTTCCGATGGCCTTGGCGCACGTGCAACGCGCCTCGGCGTTGGTCGAACCGAGTCGGGCGAAGTTACAGGCGCACGTGGCGTTGCGTCACGGTGCGATTCTGGCGCGGGCCGGGGATGATCGGGGTGTCAAGGCGCTCGAGATGGCGCGGGATGCGTTCGAGCAGCTTGGTCATCAGCGCGATGCGGGCATCGCCAATTTGCATCTGGCCGAGGCGTTGTACCGGCTCGCGCGGCAGACGTTGGCCTCGGATGCCATTCGGCACGCGCTCGAGGCGCGGCACCGTCTGGGTTCGGGCGTGGTCATGGCGCTCGAGTTGCGTCATTTGCCGTTCGTCTTCGAGTACGTCAGTGCCGAGACGCCCCGGAGCGGTTGGGGTGTGCTGATCGATGATTGGCGGAGACTCGAGCCGGGGGCACGTGAGGTTCGGATCACCAGTTTGGGTTCGCAGTCGATCATGGTTGAGGGCAAGTCAGTGCAACTCAACAGCGGTTTGGCCAAAACCGTGGCGACGCTCGGCTACCTGCTCGAGCATGGGCCAGTTTCGCTCGAGAAGCTTCAGGCGGCGATTTTCAGTGACGAGTTGGCCTCGAAGTCCGGGAATTACTTTCACCTGATTCGCCGTGAGATCGCCCGTGCCTTGCCCGGCGTGCAAATTCCCTATGACCGCGTGACGCAAACCTACAAGGTGGTCACAGAGAACGTGCGGGTGATTTGGGACGTGCTCGAGGTGCGTAAGGCCTTGTCCTTGGGCGGCGAGGTCGGGGCTCGCAAGGCGATGGGTTTGTACACTGGACCGTTCTTGGCTTCGCTCGAATCCGAGTGGGTCGAGGACACCCGTGCCGGGCTCGAGTGGAGCGTTGCCAAGGCCGGTCTCGAGGCGTTGCAGACACTCTTCGAGGATGCCCGTTTCGATGCCTGCGAGTCGCTGGCGGTGCGTGTGCTCGAGATTTACCCGTTCGAGGTCGGCGCGGTCGTGTTGTTGTCGCGTTCGGTCTTCGAGTTGCGCGGTTCGCTCGAGGCCCGGCGAACTTTGGAACGTTGGCAGGAGCACTTTCGCCGTCAGATCGGTGAGGTTCCGCCGGATTTGCTCGAGGCTGGACGCGGTTGGGCGAACGCGGTCAATTGATTCAGATTTCAAATGCTCGAGGTTGTGCGGGCTTGGGCTCTGTGCAGGCTTGGGCTCTGTGCAGGCTCGAGATCACTGTTGACCCGAGGTTTTGCAGCGGACCGTGAGGGCACATTCCGGGAAAGGAAAATGATCGGTTCCTCACGGTCCTGGACATGGCTGGATGGCACCATCCGGCCAAAATCATGATAGTGCTAGCAGTATTTTTGAATGGTAAAAATCCGTCATTCTCGAGGCCCGCGCAGTCCAAGTAGGGTGCGCTCAAGAGCATTGACTCTGACTTAATCCATTTCATCGTGCCTCACACAAAACTCGAGCTTCCAGCTTTTGTACCTCCCCTACGAAGTAGCGACCATGCCCGCCAGGTGCGTCTTATGGTCAAGAAGGGGGGTGGTCTGAGTGCAGCGATCCCGCCCGTCAGCGCCGCAAGCCCGTCAGGTGCATGGTTGGGATCAAGAAGCGAAGGCCGGGGGGTCGCGCACAACGTATAGGGCTGCTCGTGCGCGACCCCCGCCCCTTCGGGGCTACCCCCTACTTCGCAGGGGGTGACTTTTGGAGCTTGTCCCATTCTGCGGCTGCACCCATGTTCTGACTTGAATTTCGACTCGAGCATGAGAGTGCGGTAGGCTCGAGGCAATGCACGCCCGTTCGAGCCTGTTCACGATCTTTGGCGAATTCGTCCACCCTCGCGGGGACATCGCCTGGGTTGGCA
>JAYURE010000773.1:0-3071 GCA_043756345.1 Deinococcales bacterium
ACGCACGATCACCGTGAGGACATCGGGATTCTCGAGACGGCCCTGCACCGCCCGGACCTCGCGTATGTCGGGCTGATCGGCTCGAGCGCCAAATGGTCGCGTTTTCAGCTTCAATTGCAGGCTCGAGGTTTCACGGATTCAGATTTTGCTCGAGTGACCACACCGATTGGCGTGACTGGCGTTCGCGGTAAGCACCCCGAGGTGATCGCAGTCGCTGCCGCCGCCCAAATCCTCGAGCGTGTCAGCATTTCCGAATCGAGTTCCTGAAATTTCATCAGCATTGCGATCCAAGCGCAATGCTTCCTTTGATGCGATGTGGTTGTTGACCAAGCCTTCCGCGAGACGCACGGTAGGGTCGGCCTGATTGCTTCACGCACCGTTAAGGATCTTCGTGCAAGCTTCATGGAGTCTGGTCCTAGGATTGGGGATTGGGAAGCGTTGTAAACCTCGAGCGAACTTTGAATGCAGCATCGCACGTTCGAGACCGGGAGGACTATGAAGGTCAGTATTTTTGGACTTGGTTATGTCGGTGCGGTCACTGCCGCCTGTTTCGCTCAACGTGGACATCACGTGGTTGGTGTGGATGTCAACCCGGACAAATGCCAGATGATCATGGAGGGTCGTAGCCCCATCGTTGAGACCGGGCTCGAGAAACTCTTGCAGGCCGGTGTTAATTCTGGTCACATCTCGGCGACGATTGATGGGATGCAGGCTGTGATCGATACGGACCTTTCGATTATTTCGGTCGGCACGCCTTCTTACGCGAACGGCAGCCACAATTACGCTTACCTCTACAAAGTCTGCGAGCAGATCGGCGCGGCGGTGGCCCGCAAGGGAACCGCGCATTCGGTCGTGATTCGTTCGACTGTTCTGCCAGGAACGACCGACACTTGCATCGCCATTCTCGAGAAGCACGCCGGAAAGGTTCCGGTTCATGTCGCCTTCAATCCAGAGTTCTTGCGTGAGGGCAGCGCGATCAAGGATTTTGATCACCCGGCCTACACCGTGATTGGCGCTCACGATCCGAAAGCGGTCGAGGCGGTCAAAGAGTTGTACGCGAGCATTGATGCCCCGGTTCATGCGGTCGGATTGCGTGCTGCTGAAATGATGAAGTGCACCGCGAACGCCTTCCACGCCCTGAAAATCACTTTTGCGAACGAGATTGGTCAGTTGGCCAAAGGCTTGGGCGTGGATGGCCGCGAAGTCATGGCGCTTCTCTGCGAGGACAAGATTCTGAACATCTCCCCTGCTTACCTGCGTCCCGGATTCGCTTACGGCGGCTCGTGCCTGCCCAAAGACGTGGCGGCCTTGAATTACTCAGCGCGGAACAACGACATTGACTTGCCGCTCTTGGGCAGCTTGCCACAATCGAACCGGGCTCAGATCGATGCGGTCGCAAACCGGGTGCTCGAGACGGGGGCTCGCAAGATTGCGGTTTTGGGATTGGCCTTCAAACCTGGCACAGACGATTTGCGCGAAAGTCCAGCGGTCGAATTGGTCGAACGCCTGATCGGTAAGGGCTGCCAGATCAAAGTGGTCGATGCGGCGGTGCAACACGCCAAATTGGTCGGCGCGAACAAAGAGTACATCGAACGCAAATTGCCGCACGTCACCAGTTTGCTGGTCGAAGCAGAGGCGGCACTCGAGGGTGCGGAGGCGATCATCGTCATGCACGGCACAAGTGAATTCTCGAAGCTGCTGGCGCAAGCGCCAGCCAACGCCAAGATTTTCGACCTCGCCAGCCTTAAGAATCTCGAGTTGCCTCAGGGGGTGAGCGTCAATGGTGTCGCTTGGTAAATCTTTCAAAAGTGATGTTTTAAACACGGGATTGGGCAGTGACTCGAGTACCGGTGGCAACGGCAAGAAAGTCCTGATCGTCGTCGAGAACCTGCCGGTCCCATTTGATCGGCGCGTTTGGATGGAGGCCACCACCCTGCGTGATGCCGGTTACGGGGTCAGTGTGATCTGTATCACCGGCAAGGGCTACACTGCCGAGTACGAAGAACTCGAGGGCATTCACATCTACCGTCACGGTTTGCCGCCGGAACGCAACAATGCGGCTGGCTTTTTGCTCGAGTACGTTGCAGCCTTGTATCACGAGACGCGATTAGCCTGGAAGATCTGGCGCAGGCACGGCTTTGACATCATTCACGCCTGCAATCCGCCGGACCTGATTTTCTTTGTCGCCGCTCCGTTCAAGGCGTTCTTCGGCACGAAATTCTTGTTTGATCAGCATGATGTCAATCCAGAATTGTACGAGACCAAATTCGGTCGGCGCGACTTTGTGTACAAAGGTTTGAAGTTGGTCGAATGGCTGACCTTCAAACTCGCCGATGTCGTGATCTCGACCAATGAATCGTACAAACGCATCGCGCTCGAGCGTGGCGGCAAAACAGACGATCAGGTTTTTGTGGTGCGCAGCGCCCCGAAACTCGACAAGTTCAACCCGCGTCCCGGTGGCGAACATCACAAGACGGGCTTCAAGTACATGGTCGGTTATTTGGGCGTGATGGGACCACAGGAAGGCATCGATCACCTGCTGCGTGCCGTCAAGCAGATCGTCGATTCGGGCCGAACCGACATCAAATTCATGCTCGTCGGTGGCGGCTCGAGCCTGGAAGATTTGCGGGCGTACAACAAAGAATTGAACCTCGAGAAATACGTCGAATTCACCGGACGCATCCCCGACGAGGACCTGCTCGAGCGTTTGACAGCCTGCGATATCTGCGTCAACCCAGACCCGATGAATCCCTTAAACAACATTTCAACCATGAACAAAATCATGGAATACATGGCGCTCGAGAAACCGGTCGTGCAATACGACCTGATCGAAGGTCGATTCTCGGCGGGCGAAGCGAGCGTCTATGCCAAACCCAACGATGAACGCGACTTGGCCTCGAAGATCCTCGAATTGCTCGGCGATCCTGATCGTCGTGCTGTGATGGGCAAGATTGGCCTCGAACGCATGAAGACAGCACTTTCTTGGGAGCACAGCGTCCCAAGGTTGCTCGAGGCGTATAACAAAGCATTCGTGGGCGCAAAGCAACAGGCATGATCTACCGTTCCACTGT
>JAYURE010000774.1:0-3070 GCA_043756345.1 Deinococcales bacterium
CTTTTTCCGCGTAACTGATGCACAAAAATTCGTTGTGATGCACGATGTGGCCGAGACTGATCAGATGCTCAATGCTGCGCTTCCAACCTGTTGTAATTCCGGTAACGGTGCTGATGTCGGAGGTGCGAATTTTGTGATCCTCGAGGCGAACGAGCGTGGCCATTAGCGCTGAGGCCATTCGCTCAATTTCTTGACGTTCAGCGACAGTCCATGCGGGCGGTGCAACTCGAGTTGACGATGATTGCCCTCCAGCAGGTCGTGGTGTCGGCTCACGGTTGAGGGTTGCGTCTTCAGGCAAACCGGGAGGTGGTTTGCAATCCACCGTTTGTTCCTGCCGGGTTTCTACCGCTGGCGATGCTCGTTTTTGCTTCACCTCGAGCAGTTCCGCCTTTAACAATTTTCGTGACTGCTCGAGTTCACTTGCCAATTTTTTGAGATCGTCACGTTCTTCGGTCAGAATTCTGGATTGGGATTCTGCCCGTTGTCGGATTGCTGTGGATTCGATCAACTGGTTGTTGAGGCTGTTGGATTCACGTCGTAGGTCATGGTTGGCACGCTCGAGTGCGTGAAGCCTTTTTTTGAGCGCAGCTTGATCCACCGATGGTGATGGCTTTTCTGGTTGATCTCGAGCTTGTGGAACTTGTGGATTAATCGGGATTGTTGGATAGCCAAGGGCACGCGCCACCGCGTCATGCACTACAGCGGTGATTGGCTTGATGTTTTGTTCAAGTGCTTGCACGAATTGGCTGAGGTGGTCCTCGCCGAGCGATTCAGAAAATTGTCTGGCCTGTGCGAGCAACTCGAGTTGTTTGTTGATCCTCGAGTTTAATTCTGTTGTGGCTGGTGGTTGGACTTCGCGTTTGTAGTGCCTGATGGCTTCGCGGTGGATGTCCTCGGCAGACTGTTGCGTAGTTGCATTGGCCAGTTCAGCGCGTGCCGTTTTTGGCCTGTTGGTGGGTTTTGGGTTTTCCATCTCTATGGCTTTGACTTTGGGTTGACCGGTTACGGTGCGTGATGCTGAGGGTTGAGGTGGTTCGTGCTGCGGTGATTCGTGTTGGTTTGCCTCGAACCATCGTTTCTTGCAATCCCGACATTTGTGGCGTTGTGTTCCACGTGGTGCACCGTCCTTGTTCGTATTGGTTCCCTGACAACGCGGGCAGATGGCTCGAGCGCGAGTGGCTTTTGGTTTTCCCGTGGTGCTCGAGGGTGTTGCTTTTGAATGTGTTGCTTTTGGATGTAATGAGTGTGATTCTGGAATTCCGAGGTTGGGTATCGCTTTTGCTGCTACGTGGTTGCTGGTGGTCACATTGTTGCCTCCTGTGGTTGGTTTTGTGGTTGAACCGTTCTCGATTAATTTGGCCATCCACTTTTGGTTCTGCCGTGTTTGAGTGGATGGCCTTAATTGCTGCTGCCGATTTTCATTCCGAGACACTCGAGCCAAAATCTGGATTGCTTTGGGCATACGAGATCGAGCCCTGGTTTTGGAATCCGGGCAGTGGGTGGGCGTGTGGTGATCTGGCGTTATGTGCTTGTGACCCGTATTGCCACGGGTCACAACGTTTTGAAGGCGTTTCAAGGGTGTTTTGATGCTCGAGCGTTTTGTGGTGGTATGCTTGCAATAGGATAATACCATGTCCACATAGCCCTTGTAAAGAAGGGTTTACAGGGTACGAAAATTCCAGCATCGTAACGCTATGCGCTCCACAGCACCACGCCAACGGGATGACGATGACATCGCCACCCTCAAAACCTTGGGCGACCGAATCCGTGCTCTACGAAAACAAAAATTGATGGCGCAAGACGTTCTTGCGCAGCGTGCAGCCATTCCTCGGGGTCACATGACCAACATCGAGGCGGGTCGTGTCGATATCAAAATGACAATGTTGGCTCGAATTGCTCGGACGCTGGATGTCTACGAGCACGACCTGATCAACTTCGACATTCCTGTAGAGAAAATTCCTGCTCGAGGATAACGCGCCGCTATTCTGCTTGGTCTGATGGTTCCGTGTCGCGTTGTTCTTCGCTAACCTCGAGCACGAGGCTGCTGCTGGGGAGCGTGGCACGGATTTGATCGAGTGCGCTGATGTTTTCACGCATCAGCCGTTGGATGCCATTGGTCGCTTCAAACGTCATTATCTCGTCGTACATGGCGCTTTCGACAACGGCACAATTTCCGGTCACTTGATTCAACAATTCTTCAACGCTTATTGACATTGGTCTCCTTGGTACTCGAGAGGGGGTGAATTTGTTTTGGTCAGATACGTCCCTGAGCCCTGCTTGTTGAGGAGGTCCGCGAGCGAATACGGTTACGGGTTTCTTGCGAGGAATCGTCCGGTCATTTCTTTTTGAGTGATCAGGACTTGCTTGAGGGTATGTCCGAGCGTTTGGATTTCTACATGCCTTTGGTGGCGATCTACTGTGTGTCAAGCAAATCTCTTGCGGTGTCAAATTTGTCATGGTGGACTCCGTTGAATAGACGAAATCCAACTGAGGTTTGTGTGGCCTCAGTTGGTCAAAGGTTTGTTGGATGCTCGAGGTGTTTTTTGCGGAGGTTTCGTTTTCTGGATTTCTGTGTCACTCGGGATTTTCGAATACGCCTACTTATGCCGCTTTGCGTTCTGAAACCAGGTTGATCTGATCGGCTAGGAATCCTTCTATATCCGTGTCAATGAAAAATCTGGCGCAGTTGATTTATCACCAGCCAGATCGCGCCGTTGAGGAGCAGAAATGCGAACGCGATGACTGCGATCGTGAACCAAAAATTTTGAACGGCGTTTCCAGTCATCACCGCCTTTTCCATCGCACGATTGATCTCATTCATGGATCGTTCGCTTGAATTGACGGCGGCTGAGATGCGTTGTGCCTGAGCGTTGAATTCTTGCACACGTGCTGTCAATTCGCGGATCAGCGCAATGGATTGCCGGTCGGTCAGATCAAGTCGATGAGCGACCTCTACGGTGCGATCCTGGATACTAGTAGAAAGTGGCAGAAATGCCTGAGCATTTCTCGAGCAGAGCGAGTGGCCAAAAGTGACGTGTCGGACGGGTTCGGAACCGGTTGAAGAGAAGCA
>JAYURE010000775.1:0-8617 GCA_043756345.1 Deinococcales bacterium
TTGTCCATCAGGTGTTCAAACGCCCATTCGCAGGCCTCGGGATTCAGGGTTTCGCCCGCGACACCGATGAAGCGCAAACTCGAGAGGTCGTGACGTTTCGGAAATTCTGCACCGAATTTCATGAACATGCGCACGGCGGTTGGAGCGGTGAACATGACGTTGATGCGTTCACGTTCGACCACATTCCAGATCGCGCCCGGATCGGGAAAGTCCGGTGCGCCCTCACGCATGACACTGGTTAAGCCCTCGAGCAGTGGGCCGTAAACGATGTACGAGTGCCCGACAATCCAGCCGATGTCGGAGGTTGCCCAGAAAATATCGCCCTCTTTGCTGTCAAAAAAAGTGCGCAGGTGGTACGCCGTGCCGACCATGTAACCGCCGTGAACATGGACGACACCTTTGGGTTTTCCGGTGCTGCCGCTGGTGTACAAAATGTAGAGCGGATGTTCCGAATCGACCTGCACGGCCTCGAAATTTGCCGGGTGCGAATCGAGCAATTCTTGAAACTCGTACTCGCGGCTCGAGCGTGCAAAAACCTCGCCCCGCGTGAACCAGATGATCGCGTCCAACTCGAGGTCCTGGGTGGCCTCAACCACGATGGATCGCAATTCGACCGCCTTGCCGCGCCGATAGCCAAGGTCGCCCGCAATCACGACTTTTGCGCCCGCATCCTGAATGCGATCACGGATCGCGCCGACACCGAGGCCCGCGTAAATCACGCTGTGAATCGCGCCCAATCTGGCACACGCCAGCATCGCTATCGCACCCTCGAGCGTCAGGGGCATGTAGATGATCACACGGTCGCCAGACTCCACGCCGAGTGATCGCAAGCCTGCCGCGAACCTTGAAACTTGATCGAGCAGTTGCGCGTAACTCAATGCCCGTCTCGAGCCGTCCTCGCCGTACCAGACAATCGCATCCTGATTTCGTTTCGGGCCGCTCGCATGACGGTCGAGGCAGTTAAACGTGATGTTCGTCTTGCCACCGATGAACCAGGCATGGTCTGGGAAGTTATGCTCGAGCACCTTCGTCCACGGTTCAAACCAATGGTGACGCGATGCCTCAGCGCCCCAGAAGGCATCTGGATTCTCGAGCGAACGTTGATTCTCGAGGCGAAAATCTTGAATGGTCGCGGCGGCCTGTTGCGCGGCGGGCGCGTCGAAGGCCCGGTCGGTTTTGAGCAAGGTTTTGAATTCCATTTGTGCAATGTTACCGCCAATGGGTGCTCGAGATCAGACTTTGACGCGCAGGCGAAACGGCCCGAACCCGCTCGGATCAGCACATCGGTTCTTTGTTCCAACCTGTCCGAAACATGCTCGAGCCTTTTTGAGTTCATGTACGTGACCACAATCCAACTTCATTTTGGTCACGTACACTGGTTTGAATGAACTGGTCACGATTCGCCCTGCTCGCCACCCTGACTGCCCTGCCAATGATGGCCTGCGGTCCGACCAACCCGTGCGCTGTCCCAAATGACACGCGCCCGCTCATCCCACTGAACCGGGCTTCGGATGCCATTACTGGCTCGAGCAAACTGCCGTTGATCCTGCGCGATTCCAGCAGCGAGGCCGTTTTCAAGCGTTCCGAACTGAGTAACCCGCTGCGTGGCGCGTTCAACTGGCTCGGGCGCGTGCCGCCAGGCTCGAGCGAACTGAACGACCCAAACCTCGAGACCGTGTTTTCAGAAGATGACCATTCTGGCCCTTTGCCGGAGGGCGGCACGCCAGACGTGTATTACCGCTTCCCTTGGCGTTGGTTTTTCAAAGGCTCGAGCGCCGAGTACGATTTTTCGTTGCTGGACCATTACTTGGACCGGATGGCCCCAGCCAACTCTGGCCAAAAAATGCATCTGGGATTCATGGCCCTGGCCGGACGGGTCGGAGATGTCTCCAATCTCCCGTTCTGGCGTGGGAACGCGAGCATGCCCGATCACATCCGTGAACACTTGATGCAGCAAAATCCGCCCCGAGGCGTGTATTTCACCGAATCCAACAGCACCAACCGCCTGAGTTACCGCCGCAATGCCGACCCAAGTTGGTGGCGAAAGGATTTCTCTGGGCAATTTCCCGAATGGTACTTCTGGCCGGACTGGAACGACCCATGGTTTCTAACGCAGATTGATGGGTTCATGAAAGCCCTCGCCGAGCACAAGACGTCCTTGGGTGTGCCCTTGCGTGACGATCCCAGGTTGGGCGGACTCGAGGTGCGTTTTTACGGACGTTGGGGCGAGTGGCACGTTTCCGGCCTGGATTATCCAACGCTCAATCAGGCGTTCGGACTGAATGGCAACAGTGCGTTAAACACCCCCGCAGACGAACCGCAGAACCCCGGCAACGCCAGGCGACGCATGATCGAGGCGCACGCCAAGTATTTTCCGAACACCCGTCTGGCCCTGCTGACCGGCAATCAGGACAATCCCAAAACCTTGCGTTGGGCGCTCGAGCAATACCCGAACGCCGGTTGGCGACGCGATTCGTTCATGACTCGTTTCTTTGATCAGCCGCTCGAGCAATTCATGGATGTGGTGCGATCCAATGGCGGCTTTGACCTGAACGACCCGGTGGTGAGCAGCCGGTGGATGACCGCACCAATCTGGGCCGAGCGTGGTGCTGGCTGCAACGGACCGGACCAGAATCTGCAATTTGCTCCGGGCCAGGTCGAACGATTGCATGTCAGTTTGCTCGCCAATGACGTCGGGGCAGAGGACCGATTCGCCTGGAAAAGCCTGTCCAAAGAGGACCAGCAATTTTGGCTCGAGGCGGTTTTGCGTTCTGGATTTCGTTTGCAATTGAATCAGGTGCGCATTCCAGAAAGCCTCAATCGTGGCGGCAAACTCGAGACCGAACTGACCTGGGACAATGTCGGGGTCGCACCGTTGTACGAAGCTTTCGAGGTCATGCTCGAGTTGCGACGCGATGGCAAAACCGTTTGGTCGGGCCGGTCAGGATTGGATTTACGCAAGCTCCTGCCAGCCGGTTCTGTTGTGCCCAATTCTTTGAAATCCCAGAACTTGATCGTCTCGCCTTTTACAAACAAAGAGTCGTTTAACGTACCCGGCACGCTCGAGCCTGGCGCACACGAGGTTTGGATCAAAGCCATCGATCCGAACTCAAACGGCACTCAATTGCAGCGTCAGTACGCCCGGCAAGCTTTGCGACTCGCACATCAGGGTCGATCCAAGGATGGCGCGTACCCGATTGGCAAACTCGAGGTCAAATAGGATTTTAGGATTCGAGTTTTGGCTTGGTTCGCAAAACCCAAACCTGCTGCACTGCCGCTCGAGATTCGGCATCCAACATCAGGAATCCGCTCAGGAAGACCATCACGCCGAGTGCGGCGGGCAGGCAGGCATCAAACAATGGGTGAATGTTCGGTTGCCAGAACGGTTTGACCAGCGCGGCCAGAAAAACACCGGCGATAATCGGCAGCACAAACCTCGAGCTTAGGCTCAGCACTTGCAACCGTAAACTGAGTCGTGTGAGCAGCAATGAGGCAACCAACAACGCCAATTCGGACCCCGTAGCCGCCAGTGCCGCCCCAGTGACACCGTAAGCTCGAGGCAGGATCACGAAAGCTGTCACCGCACTGATCGCGTAGACGGCGAGTGCTCGAGCCCTGAGCGCGTACTGGCGGCCGCTGGCGAAAGCGTTTAACAGTGGAAAGCCCACGGTTTTGACGAACGGTACGAAACCGATAATGGCGAGCGTCACCGCCGTTTCGGGCGGCCACTTGTCCGGCCAGAGGAATCGGATCAGTTCGGGTGCGGTCACGAACAGCCCAATGCCGAAGATGCCACCGATGATCGCCCCAACACGAATCGAGCCGAGCACCAGCGAATCGTGATGGGCAATACGACGCTCGAGTTCGTTCTGCTCGAGTTGTTCGAGTTCGTTTTCATTGGGCCAGGCTTGGCACATGCGCGTAAAAAAGGCTTTGCCCAACCCGAACGGTAAGAAAAACAGTGACCGAGGAATCTTTTCGCCCGCGCCAAACGCGCCGTGACTGGCGAAACTCATCACCGGTGGCACGAGCGTAAAGCTTGGGATGTAATCGACAACGTTCGTCAGGAATTCGCCGCCGCCGAGCGCAGGCAGCCCCTCGAGCACACCCCGGTCATGGCGCGGGCTGTACTTGTAGTTTCGCCACACCCAGATCAATCCCAGGACAGACACGCTCGAGGTCAGGACCGCATGCAGCAGCGCGTAGGTCACGAGGTTGCCGTGCATGATTGGCGTCAGGATGGTAGCGCCGATGTGGGCGATGTTCCAAACGAACGTGAATCGCGCACTCAGTTCGATGCGTTCGCAGGCGACCATGACGGCATCGACCCAATTGAGCAGCATGGTCACGGCAGTCATCGGCAGAACCAGCACGCGCAACAAGACCTTCAATTCTGGATCGATGGGCAGTACAAACGTGAGAATCAAGCCAATCGCAGTCACGCCGAGCACAAGTGAAGCCCGCAATCGAAACGAAGTCCAAATCAGGTCTCGGCGGCGTTCAGGGCTGGCGCTTGAGGCGTTGCGGATCAGGCTGATGTTCAAACCTAAATCGGTCAAAAAAGTCGCAAAGTTCGTCAGGCCCCAGGCAACGTTCAGCAGACCATTGTCATGTGGGCTGAAATGCCGCACCAGCAGCACGACACTGATTCCGATCAAGACGTGAGCCAAGAGTTGCGCCAGCACTTGAGCGCTGACATCACGGCTGATGCTCGAGGGTTCCGGCTCGAGCTTGGGGGTTGAAGACGATGACACGCCTTTAGTATCCATGCTCAGATCAAGATTTTGCGCAAAACAACGCCCGCCGGTTGCGGACCCGGCGAGCATTGGTCGAACTTGAGTTGGAGGGAATTCTAGAGAAAACCGTTACAGCACGCGACGCGCACCGATGTACCGGGCGGACCAGTACCGTTCGGACAGACTCGAGACGATCACGCCCTCACGTGGATTGGTGGCGTGAACAACTTTGTTGTCACCAACGTAAACCGCCACATGAGACACACCGCGACCAAAGGTGTTAAAAAACACCAAATCTCCGGGCATTAGGCCATTGCGGCGCACAAAACGGCCCGCACGGGATTGTTCCAACGATGAACGCGGTATCTTGACGCCCTGCTTGCCGAGCACGTAACGGGTGAAGCCGCTGCAATCGAAGCTGTACGGACCGTTGCTGCCAAAAACGTAACGCGAACCAATGTACCGGTACGCGGTACGAGAGACGCTCGGGCGGTTGCTGGGCAGGCTCGAGTTACTGACTTGGATGCTGCGTTTCGGAGCGGCCTTGGCGGCACTTGCGCCGCCGGGAATCTCGAGCACCTGACCGGGCTGGACTTGCTCACCGGTGAGGCGGTTGATCATCAGGAGGCGGGTCAGGCTGACGTTGTTGGCCTTGGCGATTCCGAAAAGGGTGTCGCCTGGTTGGACCGTGTAGGATTTTGCGCTGGCGAAACCGCACATCAGGAGTGCGGCGGCGCAGGCAAGAAGAAACCTTCGTGTCATGGGCGAAAGTATAGGCACCAGACCGATGGGTTGAAGTGAGCGTTCAATGGCAAACGAACCGGCAGGGTTTTCAATCGATGCCGCACTGACACCGAAATCGCTCTCATTTACACTTGGGTCGAAACAAGAGAAACTTAAGATGATTCTAAGAATCATCTGGATCAATCTCACAAAAGCTCGCAAATTGACTGCAAACCCTCGACTCGAAACCAGGTTAGCGATTAAAGCTGCGCTCCGCTGTGAGGCCACTCACGTAAGCCACCAACAGGTCAATCACCGCACGCACATCCTCGAGCGCCACCATCTCCGAGGCCGAATGCATGTACCGCAAGGGAATCGAAATCACGCCCGTGGGCACACCCACCCTCGAGACCGCCGTCGCATCCGCATCCGTACTTGTCACATCACCGCTGGCCGAAAGGGTCGTCGGAATGCCCTCACGCTCGGCCACCTCGAGCAATTCACGCACCACCACCGGATTGGAAAAAGGCGAAATCCCAATGTTCGCACCCGAACCGAACGGCACCTCACCGACCTTCTTGGCGGGCACACCAGGCTGCTTGGATTCAAAGGTCACATCGACCACCAAGGCCACGTGCGGCTCGAGCTTGAAGGTGGCGACACGCGCACCATACGAACCGATCTCCTCTTGCACCGCCGCCAACGCGATCACCTCGTGGGCGCAACCAGAGGCCGCCAAGATCCGCAACGCCTCGAGCACCGCGAAGGCACCGACACGATCATCCAAGGCCTTGGACACCAAACGACCCTTGCCCTCAGAGACCGCACCGAATTCCAGCACCGGACCCTCGAGCACCGCGACATCACCGACACGCACCAAACGTTTGACCTCATCGGCATCGAAAGCCAAATCCAGCGTCATGTCCGAAATCTTGACCGCCGTTTTCAGATCGTCACCCTCAAGCAAATGCGCCGGTTTACGACCCAGCACGCCAATCAAATCGCCATCCTTGGCCAGCACCCGCAAACGCTGCCCGAGCAAAATCTGCGCATCCCAACCACCAATCGGTGCGAGTGACACGAAACCATCCGAATCGATGTGCGTCACGATCAGGCCGATCTCGTCGATGTGACCGGTCAGCAAGATCTTCAAACCCGAACCGCCCCCGCCATTTGAACCACTGGCCGGTTTGATGCTCGCGTAAACGTTGCCATGAAAATCCGTGGTCACACTCGAGAAGCCCGCCGCCTCATCCGCCCAGACTTTCGCGGCACGCCCCTCGAACCCGCTCGGACCAGAGGCTTCAAGCAGGGCTTTGAGGAACGGCAGGCGTTCGGCAATATTCATGGGGCACAATAACACTGGAAACGGTGGCGAAAACGCACTATCGATACAAAAATTCGGTCCAAACTGGATTTAACCGGCAAAAAGAAAGCTCGAGACCAAGAAAACAGTCTCGAGCCATAAAATGAATTGGGAATTTAACGACTCAGCAGCAATTGACTGTAATCTCGCGGCGCAGGATCAACCGTGTTCAAGGTTCCAGACTCGAGCGTGACATTGACATCGGTCGTCTCGAACTCGTACCAAGCCCCGGTTGCAATATCCACGATCAACGGCAACAGGCCCGAAAGCACATCCAGCACAACCCACAAGGTTCCGACACGGTTCGTCAGACGATACGTGACATCCTTAAAGCCAGCCTTCTTAAACGTGATCGTGTACTGCTTATCGGTCTTGAGTGACAGCTTCAACGGCGTCACACCGACCTTCTGACCATCAAGGAACACTTCCGCGCCAGCCATCGAAGCGTTCAGGCTGACCTGTTGATTCGGCCCGCGAAAAATCGTGGCACAACCGGAGAACGAAACCAGCATCACCGAAACCACAACGAACGACAGCAATCGCTTCATGAAACTCCTTTGAAAAGTCTCGAGGTTGAGCCCCGAGCAAGAGTGTTTTCATACCACCCAGTTCTGTTTTGCGGCGTAAATTTGCACGCAAGAGAATGGATCTCGACTCGGTACAAAAAGCTCAGTTCAAAAAGCTCAGTTCAGATGCTCGAGCGATTCGGGTCGCACAATCCAAACACGACGACGCTCGAGCCGAATCCAACCTTGACGGTAGAACTCACCGAGTTTGCGGCTGATCAATTCTGGAACGGTGCCAAGCAAGGATGCGAGTTCGGAATTGCTTGGCAGTACGAAACCATCTTCTACCTGATGCTCGAGCAAATACGACGCGAGACGTTCACCAATCGCCGTGAAGAACAACGTGCCGAAACGCTCGAGCAGAACAGACTGACGTTGCGCGACATGCGCCAAAACAGACCTCGAGAATTCTGGTGAACGCCCAAGCGCATCCCGAAACGAACCGCTCGAGACGCACAAGACACACCCAGCCTCGAGCATCGAACATGACGCCTGATAACGCGATGAATTGAGCAGCACGGCCAGACTGCCCAACGCCTCACGCGAAGCAAACACACCGACCGTCAACTCTCGAGCATGCACCGGAGAAAACTTGAAGAGTTTCGCATAACCCGATTCGATCACAAAAATTGTCTCGGCAGAATCGTGCTCGAGAAATAAAACCTGACCGGCCTGCACATCCAAAAACCTCGAGCTTGCCGCCAAATCTTGCAAGACGGAATCTGGTGCGTCTCGGGTCAACGGCGACAACCGCAACAAGGAGAGCACAGACTCGAGCATCAGAAATTATAATTGAAAATGATCTCGAGCCTTCTGGATGAACCCCAAGAATTCGCTCGGAAGCTGATCGCCACTGAAGATCGCACCAACCGGGCAAGCCATCGCGCAAGCCCCACAATCGATGCACTCGTCCGGGTGAACAAAAAATTGATCATCACCCTCGTAAATACACTCGACCGGACACACCTGAACGCAACTCGAGTCTTTGCTGCCGATACACGCCTGAGTAATCACCGCGAAGTCATTCATGACCTCGAGTATGGACGTGCAAATCGGCAATGTCCTTGACCAAAGTCAAACCGCTCGAGCTTGAAATCTCGAGCGGTTCTGGCGAGGGCGAAGCATGCCCATTGACTCCGACTTAATCCATTTCATCGTGCCTCACACAAAACTCGAGCTTCCAGCTTTTGTACCTCCCCTACGAAGTAGCGACCATGCCCGCCAGG
>JAYURE010000776.1:0-8612 GCA_043756345.1 Deinococcales bacterium
AGGTCTATCGGGAAGCGTTTGAGGTAGGCGAGGCTCGAGTGTCCCACGCCGAAATCGTCGAGCGCCACCCAGACACCAAGGTTTTTCAGGCGCAAAAGCACCGCCAACGTTTGCACCTCGTCACGCATGGCGGTTCCTTCGGTGATTTCGATGATCAATGAACGGGCAGGAAGATCGTGTCGTTTCAGTGCCGCCTGAATGAAATCGGTCAGGTGCGGATCGTTGAAACTTTTGCTCGAGAGGTTGACGGTTACACGCACTCGCCAACCGTTGGCCCGCCACCGCGCATTTTGCGAGATCGCCCGCTCGAGCACCAGTCGGTCGAGGTTGAGATCCAGTCCGGCATCTTCGATGGTTGGCAAAAACATTCCCGGTGGAATCAGGCCGCGTTGCGGATGACGCCAACGGACCAAGGACTCAAAGCCCGCGACCTCGAGCGATTCGGGCCGGACGATTGGTTGGAAATGCACCTCGAGTTCTTCGCCGACCCCTTCGAGTTGCGTGCGAATCTCCTGCTCGAGTTGCAATTTCTCGTTGCTGTAGACATCGAGTTCCGGTTGGTAGAAGCGGTGTCCGCCGCCGTCACGTTTGGCGCGGTACATGGCGATGTCGGCGTGTTTGGTCAGTTCATCGAACGATGGTGAATCTCCCGGCAGCAGCGCAATACCAATGCTGACCTGAACCGTGACTTCCTGCTCGCCAAGTTTGAATGGTTGGCGCAACAGGTGCGCGATGCGCTGCGCGGCACGCACGGCATCCGCTTGACCGGCATCGATCACCAGCGCGAACTCGTCACCGCCGAGTCGGGCGAGCGTATCGCTCTCGCGCACGGTCTCTCGCAAACGGGATGCAACTTGCTTGAGAAGGTCATCGCCAGCGCCATGTCCGAGCGAATCGTTGATCGCCTTGAAACGGTTCAAGTCCATGTACAGCATGGCGATGCTCGAGCCGTTGCGTCTGGCGAGCGCAATCTGAGCCTCGGCGCGTTCACGCAGCAACCGTCGGTTGGCGAGACCGGTCAGCGCATCGAAGTACGCCAGGTGCTCGAGGCGGCGCGAGGCGACCCGCACGAGCGCGTAGAGCGTGCCGAACAGCACGCCGAACGAGGCGAACGACCACAGCCAAACCAACCCGGTGATCCGAGCCAAGGCCGCCTCGAGCGGTGCGGCCCGTTGGTACAACTCGTAAATGCCAACGACCTTGCTCGAGCCTAGACGGAGGACCGGCACGTAGATTCGGTAGAGGTGTTCACCGGCCTGAATTTTCGCCCGTTCGAGTTCGGCACGAATCAGGTTTCCGTTCTCCACCGCGACCAACTTGAGACTCGAGATGCCCGATTGCGCCCGCACGAAATCTGGATCGGGCGGATAGACCTGGCCGATCAAACCCGTGTTCTCGGCGTAGACAATCGTGCCGTCGCTGGCCCAGACTTTAACGGCCACAATATCGTCACGCCCGGTGATCGGACGGATCGAACGTTGCCACATCGGGGCCATCTCCGGGCTGGGATCGCTGACGTGATCGCCCATCGCGGGCGACAGCACCGAATCAGCAATGATTGCTGCCTGCTTGCGCGTGGACTCGAGCACGTAGCCCTGCGCGATCTGACTGGCGACCAGGCTGACCACAATCGAAACGATCACCGTGACCAGCAATCCCCGGGCCACGAATTGCTCGAGCAGGCTCAGGCGACGCTGAAAGCCAAAACGGGGCAACCGGGGGAGGATGAGGGCCATATGAATACACATACGGTAGCGCAGACGAATCGGTTCAGATGGTCAATCTGCTCGCAAAGTGATCGGCGCTGCTCCGAGTGGCTCGAGGATCAACGTGTTTTAGTACCAGCAAATCTGCTGCTCAAGTTTGATCTGATGCGAACCCTGAATACAAGAACGGCGCGGGAAAGTTGGGTTTCCGCGCCGTTCTTGAATCTCAAACGCCCTTGATGCTCGAGGTTTAACGCACGCCGATCAACTCGAGGTTTTGCTTCAAGGTTTCATCGGTCATGCCGCCCGGATTGATCGCTTTGAGCACACCGGTTTTGTCAATGAAGAAAAAGTACGGCGTGCCAAAAACCTGGTATCGGCTCGAGACGGCGTTGATCGTGTCGATGTTCTTCGTGCCTGCCGGGGCATCGACCACTGCGGGAAAAGCCCAACCTTTGTTTTTGACCCAGGCTTTGATGTCCTTGATCGGGATGTTCGGGTCGCGGTGAACGGCGAGGAACACGAACTTTCCATTCAGGCGTTTGTAAACCGCGTTGATCTTCGGTAATTCTTCCTGACAGACGTGACACCATGTCGCCCAGAAATTGAGGACCACCGGTTTGCCTTTGAAGCTCGAGAGTTGCACGATCTTGCCGTTCGTGTCCATCAGGCGAAAATCGGGCGCAGTGTAACTTGATTGCGCCAGGCTCAGGCTGAGCAGGCTGGCGAGGGCAACGATCATGGCTCGTTTCATGTTTTGAGTATCGGGCTTGAGGCTCGAGGTCGGTGTCAAGCCGTGTACAGAGACGGGTCGTGAGCTTGACAAACGTGGCTGCAAGATTCCGTCAAGCTGCGGTGTGCGAAATCGAAACGTTGTCGTCCTGCTGATCGCGGCCTTGGCCGGGCTTATGGTCTGGTCGGTTCGGGCGCAGGAAAGCACTGGCGAACTGAACTACGACACGCGCTTCAAAACTGTGCCGCTCGAGCGCTTGGCCTCCGGTGGACCACCGCCGAACGGCATTCCACCGCTCGGGTTTGCGCAGGATGCGTTCGGATTCCCGGACACGAAGGCCGTCAATTTCGAGACGGTGGCGCAAGCCAAAACATGGTTGAAACCTCGAGAACCGGTGATCGTGTTGCGTCTGTCCGCTGATGCCGCCATCGTGCCGTTGCAGGTGCTCGTCTGGCATGAGATTGCGAATTTCTCGCTCGGCAAAACCCCGGTGGCGGTGACGTTCTGTCCGTTGTGCAACACGGCAGTGGCGATGGACCGGCGCATTCCGATCAACGCGGCGATGAAAGCCCGGTTGAAGGCCGTGCCGTCCGCGCCAAAACCCGAGGGTGATTTTTTAACGGTGACTTTCGGGGTCTCGGGGCTGCTGTACAACTCGGCGATAGTGATGTTCGATTCGGCCACGCACACGCTCTGGTCGCAGGCGATAGCCGAGGGGATTGTCGGCACGCTCTCGAGCACAGAACTCAAAGTGCTGCCATCTCAGATCATGTCGTTTGAGGCGGCTTCACGCGCCGCGCCGAATGCTCGAGTCGTGTCTCGCAACACGGGCTACTCGCGCCATTACGGGCAGAATCCTTACGTCGGTTACGACGATGCGACCAACCCGCCGTTCTTGTTCAAAGGTCCGACCGATGGGCGTTTGCCGCCCAAGGAACGGGTGGTCAGCCTCAGCCTGAACGGTGTCGATGTTGCGTACCCGTGGAGTGTCTTGCAGCAACGGCGGGTGATCAATGACCGTGTGGGTGTAACGCCGATCACGGTCTTTTGGACTCCTGGCACGACCAGCGCCCTGAACGAATCGAGCATCGCCGATTCTCGAGATGTCGGTGCGAGCGGCGTGTTTGATCGGCGCATTGGGAATCGCTTGCTGACGTTCGAGGCGGTTGGCAATGCGTGGCATGACCGTGAGACGGGCAGCACGTGGTCGCTCGTTGGTGAGGCGACTGCTTTGGTTCGCGTGGGCGGCATTCAAACCGAACACACGCATTTTCAAGTGATGAAAGGCTCAAGCGGGCTTGAAACCGATCCGTGTCAAAGTCAATACAAAATAGACCGAACGTTCGTGCTATTATTGGAGTATGCCCAAAGGACAACAAACCCGCGAAACGATCCTCGGCACCGCAACCCAAATCGCCTCTCAAGAGGGCTTGGAGGGCCTCAGCATCGGCAAACTCGCAGAAGACTTGGGGATGAGCAAAAGCGGAATCTTCGCGCATTTTGGCAGCAAAGAAGACCTGCAAACCGCCACCCTCGATCACGCCTGGGCGATCATGGCGGCGCACCTCCTCACCGCCGACACCGCACCCGGCCTCGAGCAACTTCGCGCCACACTGGACGGCTGGTTGGCCTACCTCGAGCACAGCCCGTTCGCTGGCGGCTGCGTCTTCATGGCCGCCAGTACCGAATTTGACGGACGACCCGGCAAAGTCCGAGACCACCTGCTGGGCCTCGTCTTCGATGCCGTCAGTGGCTTGCTCGAGCAATTCAGCACCGCGCAACACTTGGGCCAATTGCGCCCGGACATTCCCGCCGCACAGATGGTTTTCGAGGTTCACGCTTTCTTGCAGGCCGCAAATAATGCCTATCAGCTCAGCAAAGATGTCAGTTACTTCGGCTTCGCCCGTCATGCCATCGACGGCCACCTGAATGCATGGCAAACCTCGGAGGTCGCATGAACACCCAGCAAATGAACACGCTGCAAACCGCCATGCTCGGCAACGCCGCGTTCTCGAGCAGCAGCGCCATTCTCTTCTTGTTGTTTGGACAGGTCATCGCCTCGAACAGCAACATCCCAGAACTGGTGATCAAACTGATTGCCCTGAGCCTGATTGGATTTGCGGCGATCCTTCTTTATGGGGTGTTCGGAGCGCAGCAAAAAACGGTTGGCAGGCTCGCCATCGGACTCGACTGGACTTGGGTGCTCGGCAGTGCCATCGCATTGTTTTTGCCAGTGACGAACACTGGGCGGATCGGTATTGCCATCATTGCCGCGCTGGTGGCGGGATTCGCACTCTGGCAGCAACACGGTTTAAACAAACGGGGCGCGTGATGTCGCAACTCGTTCGACACATCCAAGCTGCATCGCCACGACAAAGCACTGGTATCAGCCAGAAAGTCTTTGCACAAATGCGACTCGAGAATGCCGGGGTTCACGGACCATTCCTGATTCACGCGGCGCAACCCACATTGCTCGCAGCGGTCTGGGCGTTGTTCCGTGAAACGCAACTCGCAAGCGGTGTCCCTCGAGCACACCAAGAAACCATTGCTTTGCTGATCGCCGAAGAGAACCGTTGTCCATGGTGCATCGAGGCGCATCAACTCGCCATGCACACGCAGCAACCCAACCCGGAAATTGTTGCCTGGTACAAGGCGAACCCCAACCCGCTCGAACACTCATCAATCCACGGCTCGAGCGTTAAAGCCATGATCGCGTACCGTGCAGCGGTGCTGCTCTGGCAGTACATCAACCGCATGACCAACGTTTTGCTGGTCGAAAGCGCATGGCAGAATTTCGGCAGTTTACGCGGACCACTGCCCCGAGTGATGGGACATGTATTTGGCGCGTTCTTCCTGAACCGGCGTTATATTCCTGGGCGTTCGCTTGAGTTCATCGCTGAGGCTCCACTGCCAGCACATCTCGCCTGGGCAGAACCGCATCACAACATCGCTGTGGCACTGGCGTACTTTCACCATCAGGTCAACCGATTGGCCGCAGGTATCATCCCAGATCATGTGCAAATTTTCGTGCTCGAGTACGTTCACAAACATCGCAGCCAAAACATGGGATTGTCACGGCGTTGGGCAGACGATGCCATGCAATCGCTCGAGCCTGCGCATCAACCCATTGCCAAAGTGTTGTTGTTGACTGCCTTGGCTTCGTACCAGATTGATGACGAATTGATTTCGCAAGTGCGTCGAATTCTACCTACCGATGCCGACTTGCTAGCGCTGCTCGCCTGGGGCAGTTACGCTGTGTACAACCCCTCGAGCCGATAGCAAAAACCTGATCCGACAGCCAATCGGATCAGATACTGAACATCACCATTGAGTTGGGAATCGCTTGAGCTTCAATTACGGGTGAACAAGAAATCCTTGTCTTTGGCTTTGTCGTGACAACCCGAGCACGATGCACCCTTGGCAATCACGCTGTACTTGCCTGCACTGCTGGTGTACTCCTCGTAATCCCAGCCCTTCGCGGTTTTGCGCATGATGCCAACAAAATCGGGTGCGCTGGCGCTGCCAGCAGTTTTGACGACCAAGCTGCCGACGGGCAAAGCCACCTTGCCCGCCCAAGCTTTCGCAGCGATGGCGTTCGCGTAGACGACCTTGTTCTTGCCCGCGTGCGGACCATCCAGGGCCATTCCGGTTGTGACGACCTTTTTCCAACTTGCAAAGGCTTGCACATCTGCGGGGATGCCTTTGATTGCGGCGAAAGCGATACCGAACGAGAGTGCGACCAGCAAAGCGATCAGTCTCTTCATGTGAACCTCCGTTGGGCTGAGACCCAGAGGCTACACCTGTTCACGCGCTTTGTGGTGTCAAGAGCACCACACGAACCTCGAGCAGAAATCAACGCTGACAGCAGACCTCGGCAATTTTTGGCGGGCATGGGCTCGAGCCATACGAGCAGTAGACACAGCAATCGCCAGGTTTCGGTTTCAAGACCACAGCGCAATTGGCGCACTGGTAAAAGAACTGGCAGGCATCCGTCGGCATGACCTCGAGCTTAACAAAGCCGCAATCCGGGCAGGTGATGCTCGAGGTGTTCATGGTTTGAGGATAGGCGCGATTCGAGTGACTGGTCAATAGATTCCAGGAAAGAATTTCTTGACCCGTGAACGGTACGCGGCGTACCCAGAAAATTGCTCGAGCAACCAGGATTCTTCGCGCCGGGATTTGAACTCGAGCAGCACTGCCAAACACGCACTCAGAATCAATGCGATCAAATCGCCACGCTCGAGCGATGATCCGAAGGTCAGCAGCATCAGGGCTGTGTAAATCGGGTGACGCATCCAGGCGAAGATTCCGCTGGTCACGAGTTGCGCATCGGCTTTGGGTTTCGGCAGTGGTGTCAGGTTTCGCCCAAGGTTCAGGCCAGCCCAAACGAGTAGCGCGAAGCCAACGTATTTCAAAATTGTTCCGATCACGCTTGCAGGAAATGCAAACGCTGGAAAAACTGGCAACCAGAAAATCAATCCGAGCAGCACGAATTGCACGATCACGAAAAGTTCGCCTCGAGCATTCCAAGTGCGTGGTGGTGACATGCTCGAGTCTAAACCTTTTGGAACTGAACGCTCGAGGCCTCTGCGACGTATCTTGAAACATGTCCCGATTGATCCTTCTGGCATCCATCTTTCTCGCACTCGTGTCACCCGTGCTGACCAACGCAGCCTCGGGCAGTAAAACCGTGGTGTTGAATTCTCAAGCGAGATGGCTGACCAACGGTGGCGCTCGAGTGTTCGCACTTCTCGAATCTGGCGAGGTGATTCGCACCGACGGCTCGAGCGTCACCAGCGTTGCGAAAAGTTGGAGCAAAGACGCACCGATCAAATTCGCATATGGTCGTTTGCATGGCATCAACACTCAGGGCGAATTGCAGGTGCTCGAGGGTGATCGGATTCGCTCAAGTGTTGCTGCAAAACTTTCCTTGAATTCTGGCGTGCTGCCATTGCCCGCCGGAGTGATTGCGGTCGCCGCAAACGGTGACTTGTTGCGCCTCGAGTCCAGCGGCGAAACCTGGAAGATTGTCGAACGCGCCAAACTGAACGCCCTGCGCGATGCTCGGCTGAGCTTGGTTGATCTCGAGGGAACCGGCAATGGCGAGGTCGCGGCGCTCGTCGGGCCATCGACAGATCGGTACAAGCATGGCGTTCTTGGTGATGCTATCGAGGCGACTTCAATTGTGATTCTGGAACGCCACTCGCTCGAGGTGATTCACCGTTACGATTTGCCCGCGCCGTATATCTTCGAGGACATTACCGTGCGACCCGTCAGGATCGGTGCTCGAGATCAACTTGCAGTCGTGCGATCCGGCCCGAACGGTGGTGCGGCCCTCGCGCTGATCGGTTTGAATGCAGGCAAACTCGAGTTGAGTGCCGGTCCCGATTTTGGGCAAGCGAACCGTTGGTTGAACCCACTGGTGGGTTTTGGCGAGGTCTACGCGGTTCACACGCCGCACATTGGCGGTATTCTCAACCGCTACACGCTCTCCAAGGGCTCTCTGAGCGCCAACAAGCAACTCGAGGGTCTTTCGAGCCACAGTATCAATTCGCGCAACCTCGAGAGCGCCACGGTGATTGCGCCCGGAGAATTGATCGTGCCGAATCAGAATCATGACCAGCTTCAAAACATTGTTTGCTCGAGCAGGTGCGAAATCAAAAGCAGTTACGATCTTGGCGCGGCTTACTCGAGCAATCTTGTCATGGCTGGCGAGGCCACGGTGATTGGCAGCGAGAATCGCAAGTTGCACTTCTGGAATCCGTGATCCCTCAACCCATGTGCTCGAGCACAAGCCCTTCAACCAACCGCTCGAGCCCAGCAACGTTGATCGTGTACTCGCCACGTGTGCCATCCACCAACTCGAGCGCCCGCCAGTGACTCATCGCTTGGGTTGCAGAAACCCGCGTTGTCGCCGCGAGGCTCGCCAAATCCTCGTGCTTGAGGCCAAGGTTTAAGGTCATCACGCCAGGACTGACTTGCGTGCCAAAACGAAGCGTCAGCAAAATCAGGCAACGCCCCAATCGCGCCTGGGCGGGCAAAGTCATCAACTCGAGTTGCTGCTCGAGCGTCTGAACCCGTTCGGCCAGCACGCCAGCAAAACTGACGGCGACACCCGGCACTTGATGTGAAACCTCGAGAAATTGTGCCTTGGAGTTGGTACAAACGACCGT
>JAYURE010000777.1:0-8606 GCA_043756345.1 Deinococcales bacterium
GCGTGTTCTTGATTTAATTGGTGCTGGTCTAGGTGGGTTGGTGCTGGTGCCGTTGTTTTTGTTGCTGGCGTTGTTGGTGCGTTTGGATTCTCGAGGGCCAGCGTTTTTTCGTCAGCCGCGCATTGGTCGTGGTGGTCGGGTCTTTCAGGTTTTGAAGTTCCGAACGATGCGTGTCGATGCGGAGGCGCTGCTCGAGCAGTTTTTGCGGGATCATCCAGAGTTGCGGCTCGAATGGGATCGTGATCAGAAATTGCGGGTTGATCCTCGGGTGACGCGCTTGGGGTATTGGTTACGGCGTTTGAGTTTGGATGAATTGCCGCAATTGTGGAATGTTTTTTGTGGCGAGATGAGTTTGGTGGGACCCCGTCCGATAGTTGCCTCGGAGGTTGAGCGGTATGGCGAATGGTTTGAGATGTACGTCCGGGTTTCTCCTGGCATGGCTGGCTTATGGCAGGTTTCGGGCCGGAACGCTGTGAGTTATGACGAGCGGGTGCAGATGGATGTCAGTTACATTCGCAATTGGAGCGTCTGGTTGGATTTGGTAATTCTGGCGAAACTTCCAGCGGCAATTTTCTCGAGCCGTGGCGCGTACTAAACCGATCTTCGAGAACTTTGGGAACGTTCTGCCTCAATCCCGCGTACAATCGTCTTGAGGTGAACCATGGACGATAAACTCAATAAAGCCGCAGAACATGCTACGCAACTCACAGATCAAGCCAAGGCCAGTGCTTCCGATGCGTTAGGCAAGGCTCAGGATATGGCAGGACCGGCGCTCGAGAAGGCCAAGGACATGGCTGGGGATGCGCTCGGGCACGCTCAGGGTGCAGCCGAGCATTTGGGCAAGCAAGTCGGCCCAGCACTCGAGAAGGCGCAGGACATGGCTGGTGACATCGGCGAGAAAGTTGCCGATGCCGCAGGCGATGCGCTCGAGGCCGCCAAGGACATGGCCGAAAACGTTGCTGAGAAGGCTGGCGAGGCCGTTAAGGGCGTTACAAACTTGATCGGCGGATTGCTCGGCGGTAAGAAAGACTGAATCTGGATTGCTGGTCGAAGCTCGAGGAGATTGCTCCTCGGGCTTTTATTTGGCTGGTTCTTCAACGAAGGTTTTAAGCGCCTCGAGTGCGGTTTTCATGGCTTTGGTGTGGTTGCGTTCCACATATGCCCGCAGCGGTTTGAAGCGTGGCACGAGGGTCCGTTGCAGCGTGACTTGAGTGCCGCCTTTGAATGGCTCGAACAGCCAGGATTCGGCCATGCCCCCGAGCACGCCGAAGCTGCCTTTGACGGCTTGCAGCGCAAAGCCTTGGGGTTGGCGCAGCATGACGTATTGCATGTGAAACAGTCCGCCGAGTCGCAACGGCAGGATCGTTTCGATCACGGTGTTTTCGGCGACTTTGCTGGGGATTGGTTCGCCTTTGGCTGGCGCAACGAAACGAATCCGTTGCAGGCTTTTATCCCAACGTGAACGCTCGAGCGGGGTGACGCTCGAGAAGTAAACTTTTTCGGGCCTGGATCGAACGAAGACTTTTTCGGTGATGGTCAGGGGTTGTAGTTTGGCGATGCGGGCTGCTGTTTTTTCGTCGATGGCGGGTGCTGCGGCCTGTTTGGGCAGTTTGATGGCGCGGCTGTTGGGTTGGATGGGTGGTCTGTTGTGGGGTTGGCGGGCCATGGGCAATATAGCGTAGCGTATTTGCGTGCGTTGTACGAGGGGGCGTTCTGTGGGCTCGTGGCAGGGGAGGGCTCGAGTTTTTTGATGGGCGCATAGTTTTTGGATGGCAGTTTTATGATGGCGCAGTTCTGCCCATCTTCCCAATCCTGTTTCGATGTGGTACGATCTCGAGGAGTGGTTACGTTGAAAACAGAAAATATTCCTTCTTCCCCAAACAAGCACGCCATCCATCCACCCGTTCGGGTTGCCGAACTGATCAGTGTTGGAACTGAATTGTTGTTTGGTGAAATCGTGGACACCAATTCCGCTTATCTTTCCCAAGAACTCAAGAACCGAGGCGTTTACATCTACTGGAAATCCACGGTTGGAGACAATCAAACCCGTGTCGTCGAAGCGATTCGTCGCGCCCTCTCGAGGTCCGATTTGGTGATCCTCGGCGGTGGCCTCGGACCAACCGATGATGACTTGACCCGTGAAAGCATTGCCGAGGTCGTCGGTGAAACGTCCGTAATTGATCAGGTCTACCTTCAGAAATTGCGGGCTTTTTTTGAATCTCGAGGCCGGTCGTTCCCGGAATCCAACAGCAAGCAGGCTTGGGTCTTACCCAGCGGTGAGGCGCTCGAGAATCCGGTCGGTACGGCCCCCGGCTGGTTTGTGCGAATTCCTGAGGGTGAGTTTGCTGGGAAAATCATCACCGCGCTGCCCGGACCACCTCGAGAAATGACCCGGATGTGGACCGATCAAGTCTTGCCGCGCCTGACCCTGCCGACCTCGAGCCTCTACGCGATCACGTTTCGGACTTTTGCGATTGGTGAAAGCCATGTCGCCGAACTTCTATCTGAATGGACGAAATCGGCCAATCCGAGCGTCGCCACCTATGCCCGACGCGACGGTGTGCACGTGCGTGTTGCCTCCAGCGGGGATTCGCTCGAGGAAGCCCTCGCCACGGCTGAGCCCGCGATTCGAAGCGTCAAGACCTTGCTCGAGGGTCACGTTTTTGGAACAGACGAACAGACTTTGCCCGGTGTGATTGGCGAACTTCTGCTTGCCCGAAACGAGTCTGTTGCGGTGCTCGAGAGCCTCACTGGTGGCTTGATTCTAGATGAGTTCACGAATATTCCTGGGGCCAGCAAGTACGTTCAAGGTGGAGCGGTCGCCTACACGAATGACGCGAAAATTCGCATGGGCGTGAACGCCAATACCCTTGAGCAACACGGCGCGATCAGCCGCGAGGTGGCGCTCGAGATGGCGCTCGCCGCCCGCGAAAAATTCGGCTCGAGTTGGGGTGTGGCCACGACCGGTGAAATCTCCGAGAATTTCGGTGCGGCAAATCCGGCCAGCAAGGTCTTTGTTGCCATCGCCAGCCCAAACGGACAGGCGGAATGTTTCGAGGCAACCACGGCGGGGGATCGACGCACCTTCAAAGAACGTGTCGCCATGACCGCGCTCGGACAACTTTGGCGGGCACTATCAAACGAGTTGACGAAAGCATCGGGGAACGCATGACGCAAGCAGAAAAAAATGTTCGCAAACCAAAGCCCGCTCCAGCCAACGCCGCCCGAGGCAAACGCCGTGGACAGGCTCGAGGTGGCGCACCGCAAGGTCCGCCGGTCGCACGGTTGTTTTTTGCCGTCTTTGTGCCGAACGAAATCAAACCGGCACTCGAGTTGGCGCAGAAGAAACTCGTGGGCAAATGGTGGAAGAAGGTTCACCCGGACCAGTTTCACCTGACACTGTTTTTCATCGGCGCTTGGAAGAAGGGCGCGGCAGACAAGCTCGGACAGACGGCACGCAAAGCTGCCCAGGGCATTCCCAGTTTTACCGCCAAGTTGCGAGGCACGGGGTTTTACCCCAACGAAGGCAGCCCTCGAGTCTGGTTCGTCAAGGCCGAAGGTGAACACTTCGAGGCGCTCGCCTCCAAACTCGCAGCAGAACTGGCCAAACCAACCGATGATCTCGAACCCTTCAAGTCGCACATCACACTCGCCCGCAAAAAAGGCTCGAGTCCCCGTCCACCGCCAGTTGTTCTTGACCTCGAGTTTCCCGTGACCAAATTCGCGCTCGTCAAAAGCACCCTGACCCCCGCCGGTCCCGCCTATCAAATCCTCGAAGAATTTTCGCTTGCACCCGCAGTTCAATTATCAGTAGTTCAATCTGAAGCTGTCAGCAATACGGAGGAAAACGAATGAGAGAAGCGTCCGAGAAAAAAGCCAGCAAATCAGACACCGAGATCGTCACTGGTGGAGACAGCGCCCAGAAGAAAAAGGCGCTCGATTCGGCCATGAGTCAAATCGAAAAGCAATTCGGTAAGGGCTCTATCATGAAGCTTTCGGCCGACTCGAGGTTGGATGTTCACGTCATCCCGACCGGTTCGCTCTCGCTCGATCTCGCGCTCGGGGTTGGTGGTATTCCACAGGGCCGCGTGGTCGAAATTTACGGACCAGAGGCCGGAGGTAAAACCACGCTCGCGCTGCACATCGTCGCCCAATGCCAGAAGATGGGTGGCACCGCCGCCTTCATCGATGCCGAACACGCGCTCGATCCGGTCTACGCCAAAGCGCTCGGCGTCAACATCGAAGACCTGCTTGTTTCTCAACCCGATACCGGTGAGCAGGCACTCGAGATTTCTGAATTGCTGGTCCGATCCGGTGCGGTCGATATCGTTGTCATCGACTCGGTTGCGGCGCTCGTGCCCCGCGCCGAAATCGAAGGTGAGATGGGCGATTCCCTGCCCGGATTGCAGGCGCGTTTGATGTCGCAAGCCTTGCGCAAACTGACCGCGATTCTCTCGAGGTCAAACTGCACCATGATTTTCATCAATCAGGTCCGCGAGAAAATCGGTGTGATGTACGGCAACCCCGAGACGACCACCGGTGGTAAGGCTCTTAAGTTTTACGCCAGCGTTCGTTTGGACGTGCGTCGCATTGGGCAGCCGATTAAGGTTGGCAACGATGCGGTTGGAAATAACGTCAAGGTTAAGGTTGTTAAAAACAAAGTGGCACCTCCGTTCAAGGAGGTTGAAATTCAGATTTACTTCGGCAAGGGCATCGACCAAATGAACGATTTGGTGAACCTGGCCGTCAGCTTGGACATCGTCGAGAAGGCCGGTTCGTGGTTCTCGTATATGGGCGAACGCATCGGGCAGGGCAAGGAAAAAGTGGTCGAATACATCAAGGGTAAACCTGGGCTCGAGGAAGAATTGCGGACCAAGGTTTACACCGCGATCCGCGAAGGCAAGGCCGATACTTTGGTCAAGGTTGCGGTTCCAGAGGAATAGTCCGTCCGATTAATTGAACGTAGCGCAATGTTCACAGTGGGTGAGAGTCCAGGATTCTCACCCACTTGCGGGCACAAAACGACGCCAGACCGCTAGACTGAGATTCTCTGGACCAACGTAGCCTCTGGACTGATGCAACCGCAGGACTGACGCAACCGCAAACTGCGGCTTTGAAAGCAGACAGCAACTGTTCTCGAGGGTCAGTCATTTTATGGTTTGAAGATCGAAATACGATACGATCCCAGGCATGCCAGAAAGCCTTGATATCCTGCCGCTGCTCGAGAAAATCCAGGCGATAGCCCGAAACGGTTTGACGTATGCCAAAGATTTTTACGACCGTGAACGCTACGAGAAACTACTCGAGTTGGCGAACGATTACACCGGCTTGGCCTTGGACCTTCCAGCGCAAGAAGTGCGAGAACGCTTGTCTCGAGAGTTGGGTCCGATCACGCCGAAACTTGGGGCGGATGCGGCGATTTTTGACGATCAGGGCAGAATCTTGTTGATGTTGCGCACCGACAACCGGCGTTGGTGTATGCCCTGCGGGTTACAAGACGTTGGCGAATCACCCGAGGAGTGCGCCATTAGTGAAGCCAGGGAAGAAACTGGACTCGAGGTTCAGGCAGTCGAGTTGGTCGGTGTGTTCACGCGAATGCCTCGAGCCGAGTACACGCCGTTCACGTTGGTCAGCGTCGTGTATTTGTGCGAAGCGATTGGCGGCGAGTTGCGAAGCTCCCATGAGGATTTGGGCTTGAAGTACTGGAATCTCGAGGAGGTTCCGGTTTGGCATGGCGATCAGGAAATTCAGGCTCGAGCGGCGCATCAGAAATGGCTGTCGCGTCGTGGCTGAAAGCATTGATGGCTCAAGGCTGATCGAACAACTGCGTGAACTTGCCCGGGCTGGTTTGCGCAACTCGAGCAACGTTTATGACCTCGCTCGTTACTCGCAACTGCTCGAGATTGTCAACGAATACTCAGGTCATGATCTCGAGGTGCCGCCCGTCGAGACTCGGGCAAATCTTGGTCGAGCTTTGGGCGTTGTCACACCGCGACTCGGTGGTGATGCGGCAATTTTTGACGATGAGGGTCGCGTCTTACTGATGTTGCGAACCGACAATCAGCGTTGGTGTATGCCGGGTGGTCTGGCTGAAGTGGGAGAAACATCTGAGCAAAGCGTGATCCGTGAAGCTCAAGAGGAAACGGGACTCGAGGTTGAGATTCTCGAGTTGGTGGGTGTCTTCACGGCGTTGCCAGCCACGAACAACAACACGCAAACACTGACGATCCCATTGTATTTATGCGGCGTTACGGGCGGAACTTTACGCAGTTCGCACGAAGACCTCGGCTTGCAATTTTGGAATCTCGAGGACGTTCCATCTTGGAGCGGGCCGCATGAGCAGATGGCTCGAGCGGCCCACAAACACTGGTTCAATCTCAGGGATGCAATCCAGTAAACTCGAGCCCAGTGGTTTCGTCCCAACCTCGAGAGATGTTCAGGCTTTGAATGGCATGACCGGCAGTTCCTTTGACCAAATTATCGATGGCAGTGATGACCACCACTCGCCCGGTTTCGTTGTCCAACTCAAAACCAATGTCGCAGTAATTCGAGCCGTCCAAGAGTTTCGGGTCCGGGTAACGGTGAATGCCCTTTTTAACCTTGACGATCCGCGTAAACGGCGCATCGGCGTAGACCTCGCGGAAGGCCCCCCAAACGTCACGCTCCGAATAACCGTCGGGAATGAAAACGCTCGAGGTGGCGAGAATGCCTCGGATGCGTTCGACGGCAATGGCGGTGACGTGTATGCCGACGTTTGCTGGCACTTCTTGAATCACCTCGGCAGTGTGGCGATGCCCAACCGGTTTAAAGACGCGCAAGCTGCCGGATCGTTCCGGGTGGTGGCTCGCATCGCTCGAGGCGGCTCCAGCGGCGCTCGAGCCCATCAGGACGGTACTGAAGATGTCCTTGCCGGGTAATGCAACGCCCATCTTGTACAGCGGGTACAGTCCAAGAATCATCGCGGTTGCACCACAACCGGCACAGGCGATTCGGCTCGCTCCCTTCAACTCTTCTTTGTGCAATTCCGGGTTGCCGTAAACGAAGGTCTCGAGGAGTTCCGGGCGCGGGTGCGCCTCCTCGTAAAACTTTTCGTACAGTTTCGGATCACGAATGCGAAAGTCATGCGACAGGTCGATGATGACCTCTTTGGACAGGCCCGAGTACAGGTCAAAATTCTTGATCGCCTCGTGGTGCGGCATCGCCAGCACAACCACATCGGCTGGCTCGAGGTCTTTGGGCAGTTTGTATTTCAGGTTCGTGCGTCCGCGCAGGTTTGGGTGCGTGAACGTCACCGGGTCGCCGACGTTGGCACGGGACGTGATTTGTGTGACCTCGAGTTTCGGGTGTTGCAGTGCCAGACGCAAGAATTCGCCACCTGCGTACCCGGACCCTCCGACGATTGCGACTGTTAATTTGCTCAAAACCCACCCCATTGCGTCGATACGGCACGCCTGTAAAAATCGCTCGAGAATACCAACGTTGGGTTTCAAAGCCAAACCCGGATTTCAATCCCGGTTAACATCAACCCACTCGATCCTGAACCAAGGTCGAGAGTTGTACTTTGGTTGAGCCTGACCGGGCGGTTAAACTCAGCCTCAGAAAGATGCGGTCCAATCATTATTGAGGTTATCCATGCTGCTGAACGCCCTACAAGCCCGTCAACTCTTCAACCATGCCCTCGAGCATCGGTACGCGATCCTGGCGGTCAATGCCGATTCTGCAAGCTGCATCACCGATGTGCTCGAGGCGGCCCGCGAGTCGGACGCACCGGTGATCGTCGAAACGAGCCTGTGGCAGTTGAAGGGTCGCAGTTTCGGAGCGGGCAACGCCAGCCTCGGCATGGCGCGGTACATGGTGCAGATTGCGCAGATGGCAAACTCTGAGCCGTACAAGAATGTGCCTGTTTTGTATCACACCGATCACATCAAAGGCCCGGAGGCGATAGCCCTTCTCAAGAACGCGATCCGGGGCCTTGAGACGAAAATTATGGATGTCACAGTGCCATTGCGACCATCAACGGTTTCACTTGACTCGAGCGATTTTTCCGAAGAAGACAATATCATGCACACGCTGTCCCTGTGCCAGACCGCGCAAGAGGCTGGCGTGTCAGTCACGCTCGAGATGGAGGCTGGCGTTGACGATGGCCTGACACCACTCGATCTGGGCGAGCGTTTACTTTCTGGCGTCGAATCACAGGCTCCTGGCTGCATCTATCTTTGGGCTCCAGGGGTTGGCACGCAGCACGGCCTGCAAGAAGATGGCTCGCACTTCTCGAGTGAAACGGTGGCGGCGCACCAACAACTCGCCACACAGATTGCTGGACACCCCGTCGGCATTGCACTGCACGGCTCCAGTGGATTGCCCGAGAAAGCGCTGCTTGCCGCCGTTGCCGCCGGAGTTGTCAAAGTCAACTGGTCGAGCGAATCCCTGCTGATCCGTTCCCGTGCCGCCCTGGAGTATTTCGTGCAATCCAAACAACAACTTGAACGCAGCCATCCAAAATGGAAAGACACCGCGCAAGACAACGGCATGAATTCGTTCATTGCCGATAAGTACGTTGGCAAAGTTCGTGAACGAATGCGAGTGCTCGGCGGCACCGGACATGG
>JAYURE010000778.1:0-8582 GCA_043756345.1 Deinococcales bacterium
GCCTACGATGCTGGCCGCGTGGTTATCCAAGCCATCGCCAAAGCCATCCGTGACGGCGGCGGTAAAATGCCAACCCGTGAAGCAGTCGCCGCCGCAGCCCGTGGCGTGACCTTCAACGGCATCACCGGCAAGATTGCATTCAACGACCGTGGTGATCAACCAATCGCCAAGTACTTCATCATCTCGGCCGAACCAGATTACGCAAACAACAAAGTGGTCAAGTCCGTGACCGTGGCCGCACCAACCCCAGAGACCAAGTAATTCTCAATCTCGAGGTTGAACTGAACTGAGCTAGAAAAAGTAGGGGGCGGGGCGACCCTCCCCCTACTTTCTTTGAAAGCAAATCTCGAGTACATGCTCGAGCCCCGACCCACTGAGACTCGAGCAGCAAACCTCGAACCTCCGAAAGCAAAAATCAAATCTCTCGTTCTGGCATCTACCCTTTTCCCAGCCACCCTGCTTAGCCAACAATCCCAGGCTCGAGCGGGCGTCCAACTCAGAAGAAAACTCGAGGGAAGCTAGTGAATGCTGAAGGACTCCTCTCACTCTTAGTACCAACCCTGATCGACGGGCTGGTGCTCGGCCTGATGTACTCGGTGATCGCGCTCGGTTACACGATGGTGTACGGCGTGCTCGAGTTCATCAATTTCGCCCACTCAGAAATCTTCATGTTCGGCGGCATCATCGGTGTTGAAATGCTGATCTTTGTGCTGCCCAACAGCGGCCTGCACCCGTTGCTGCAACTCCTTGTGGCGATCATTGTGGCTGCCGCTCTCGCCGGTGGGCTCGCAGTGCTGATCGAACGCATCGCCTACCGACCATTGCGTTTGCGCAACGCGCCAAAACTCGTGCCACTCATTTCCGCGCTCGGCATGAGTTTGTTCTTGCAGGATGCGGTGCGTTTGGTCGAAAGCCTGTTCGGAAATTACAACCGACCGTTCCCAACGTTCGCCTTCTTTGACAGTGCCGTTTTTCAAATGGGATCGGCACGTTTAAGCTGGCAGCAATTGACCATCTGCGTCTTCGCCGGTTTGATGCTTTTGGGCCTGAATTACATGGTCAATTACACCCGTACCGGCAAAGCGATTCGCGCTGTCGCCCAAGATGCCAGCACCAGTTCCTTGATGGGCATCGATGTCACTCGAGTCATCACCATTACCTTCCTGATCGGTGGTGCGCTCGGTGGTGTTGCCGGTGTGCTCTACGCGATGAAGGTCGGTAACGCCTGGCCGTTCATGGGCTTTTTGCCGGGAACCAAATCCTTCACCGCCGCCGTGCTCGGCGGCATCGGCAATATTCCCGGCGCGATGCTCGGTGGCGTGGTGCTCGGACTGATCGAAACGCTGGCGGGCACCTACCTGCCCTTGTTCACCAACGACGTGATCGGCAACGAGTACAAAGACATCGTGGCCTTCGGCATCCTGATCATCATTCTGATTTTCAAACCTGCCGGGTTGCTCGGCAAGGCTGTCTCGGAGAAAGTATGACCAATACCGTCAAGCCAACTCGAGACTTCGGCATTCCACTGCTGATCTATACGCTTGCCATGGGAATCCTCAAACTCACCGTTCTGACCGGCTCGGGCATTCTGGATGCGTTGGCGTTCAGTGCTTTCGCTGGAGCCGCATTTTTTGCAACTTCGCTGCCGATGCAAACCTGGGCTCGAGTCAGCGTTGCCGTGCTGGTGCTGGGAATTGGCGTGCCAATCATCGGCATGGGCAATACCTTCTACTTGGATGTCGCCATCAACATCGGCATTTACGCGGCGCTCGCGCTCGGTCTGAATATTGTGGTCGGATTCGCCGGATTGCTGGACCTCGGCTTCATCGCCTTCTATGCCGTTGGCGCTTACACCTGGGGCTTGTTCGGCTCGAGCCAAGCGAACAATTTCATTGCGGGTAACCTCTTCCCGCTGGCCGGAGATTGGTGGTTCTTGTTCGTGATCCTGGCGGTGATTGCGGCGGGAACCTTCGGTGTGCTGCTCGGCCTGCCGGTTTTGCGGCTCAAAGGCGATTACCTCGCGGTCGTGACACTCGGTTTCGGCGAAGTGATTCGCGTGCTGGCCAACAACCTCGACAAACCCACCAATTTCACCAACGGTCCGCAAGGAATCTCGGCGATTGGCAGGCCATTGGTCGGCGTGGGTAAAACCCTCGAGACCACGTTTGGTCAGCAGGCTTTTGAATGGGAATTGCTTTTGCTGTACGCGTTGGTCATCATCATCATCGGTATTGCGGTGCTCTTAACAACCCGTTTGGACCACTCAAAAATCGGTCGAGCCTGGGTCGCCATCCGCGAGGATGAAGTCGCAGCGCAAGCGATGGGCGTGCCGCTCCTGAGTACCAAACTGATCGCCTTTGCGACCGGCGCGAGCTTCTCCGGTGCGATGGGCGCACTGTTCGCCGCCAAGCAAACCTTCATCAGCCCCGAGAGTTTCAACTTCGATGCCAGCGTCGGTATTTTGGCGATGGTCGTGCTCGGAGGCTTGGGATCGATCCAGGGTGCCCTGTTGGGTGCGTTTATCGTTAGCGTCTTGAACTTCCAAATCCTGCCCGCGCTCGGCACGTTGTTCAACGATCTGCGCAACGCGGGCGTGCCGCTTTCAACCGCCTTCGAGGTCAGCAAATACCAACGCTTTATCTTCGGCATCATCCTGATTGCAATGATGATTTTCAGACCGCAGGGCCTCATTGCCGCCGCGAGACGTTTGACCAGTGCTCCAAAAGACGGTGAGAAGGCATGAACATCCTCGATGTGCAAACCGTCAAAAAAGTTTTCGGCGGACTGGTCGCCGTCAACGATGTGACCTTTCAAGTGCCAGAAAAAAGCATTGTTTCCGTGATTGGACCAAACGGTGCGGGCAAAACCACGTTTTTTAACATGATTACCGGGATTTACAAACCCGACGGTGGCAGCATCCTGTTCAACGGTGCAACCCTGATCGGATTGCGTCCAGATCAAGTCGTCGAAAAAGGCATCGCCCGAACCTTCCAAAACATTCGCCTTTTCGGGGCCATGACGGTCCTCGAGAACGTGCTGGTCGGAAGGCACGTGCGGGCCAAAACCCGTTACATCGATGCGGTTTTTCACACGCCGCGCTACCATGCCGACGAAAAAGCGGGCAACGACCGCGCTCGAGAATTGCTGGATTTTGTGGGCCTGTGGGACAAACGCGACGAACTTTCACGCAACTTACCTTACGGTGAGCAACGCCGACTCGAGATCGCCCGCGCCTTGGCGACCGATCCGAAATTGGTCCTGCTTGACGAACCGACCGCAGGCATGAATCCCGGCGAAACCGAAGAGACCAAGCATTTGATCCGCCGACTGCGTGACGAACAACACATCACAGTCGTTTTGATCGAGCACGACATGCGCGTGGTCATGACGATCTCCGACGAGATTACGGTTTTGGATTACGGCACGAAAATTGCCGAAGGCCGACCCGCGCAGGTGCGCAGCAACCCTCGGGTGATCGAAGCGTACCTGGGCAAAGGTGCCGCAGCCGGGGAATTTGGGCTCGAGGCTGGTGCGGCAAACATTGTTGATGGCCAGGGAGGTCCAGCATGACCGCTGCAAACTCTGCAACCCCGATGCTCGAGTTGAACGACGTTCACACCTACTACGGGCAGATTCATGCGCTCAAAGGCATCACCTTCAGCGTTAACAAAGGCGAGATCGTCTGCCTGATCGGTGGCAACGGCGCGGGCAAATCCACCACGCTGCGCACCGTCTCGAGCCTGCGATCACCCAAACGTGGCGACGTGACCTTCAAAGGCCAAAAGACCAACACCATGCCCGCCCATGACGTCATGAAACTCGGCATGGCGCACGTGCCCGAAGGACGCCGAATCTTCCCACGCTTGACCGTGCGCGAAAACCTCGAGATCGGTGGCTTCACCGTCAAATCCCGAGACGTGATCGAACAACGCATTCAAAGCGGATACGAAATTTTTCCACGCCTCAAAGAACGCGAAAAGCAACTCGGCGGCACGCTCTCCGGTGGCGAGCAACAAATGCTGGCCTTCGCTCGAGCCTTGATGGTCGATCCCGAAATGATCCTGCTGGACGAACCGAGCATGGGTCTTTCGCCATTGTTTGTCGAAACGATTTTTGATTCGATTGTCCGCCTGAACAAGCAGGGTAAAACGATTCTGCTGGTCGAACAGAACGCATTGATGGCGCTCGGCATTGCGCATCGTGGCTACGTGTTGCAAACCGGCGAGATCGTGCTTTCCGGCAGCGGCCCGGAACTCGCCGCGAACGATGAAGTGAAAAAGAAGTACCTCGGCGACGATTAAATTGGTTCTCGAGTTTTGTGGGGGCGAGTCATGCGGCTCGCCCTTTTTTCATCCCAAAACTTGAGGTGCAATCCAATCCATCAACTGCATCCCAGGCTCGAGCAACTTGTCCGAGAATTCACAGAATCACGGCTCATGGTTCTCCCTGTCAGGGCGTTGCTTGGCCCAATTTTGAGACTGGCTGAAACAGCTTTGACACACGCTTTAAAGCGGCTTTCTTTGATGATAGACTTCGCTCACCTCGAGCTTCGAGTCATCACAAACCGCAATCGATTCGTTCCTCGAGATGCACGCAGGAGGCAAACCAAGAGCCTGGTTTGCAAGTTCAACTCAAACCCTTCGGTTTGAGAGATTCAGGAGGAGATTATGAAGAAACTCGCATTGGCCGCGACACTCGTCGTTGGGGGAGCGCTCGCCGCAGCCCTCGCCCAAACGGGCAAACCCATCGTTGCTGCAAGCACGCAACCGGTGACGCTTGCACCGGGCAAGATTTCTGACGGTGGTTCAATTTTCGTGCAAGACCAGATTTATGATCGTTTGCTCGAGTTCAAACCTGGCACCACCGAAGTCGCACCGAGCTTGGCGCTGTCGATCAAAGGCAACAAAGATTCGACCCTCTGGACGATCAACCTGCGCCCAGGGATTCAATTCCATGACAACACGCCATTGAATGCCGCAGCCGTCAAGTACAACTTCGATTACTGGTGGGATGACACCCGCCCAACCTTCTACAAGAGCGGCAATGCTGTTTTCCCAGATATTTTTGATGGTTACAAGTCCAGCAAAGATCCCGTCTCACTGGTCAAGAGTGTCGATGTTGTGAACTCGCTCAAATTGACCGTGACGCTCTCGAGCCCGATGGCGAACTTTGACGAGATCATGGCGACCGGTTACTTCGGCATCGCCAGCCCAACCGCAATCCAGAAGGCGGGCGAAGACAAGTACGGCACCGCAGGTGTCGGCGCTATCGGCACTGGCCCGTACATCTTCAAAAGCTGGCAAACCGGCGACCGGATCGTGCTCGAGGCCAACAAGCGCTACTGGCGCAAAGGCCTGCCGAAAAATCCAGGCGCAATCATTCGCATCATCACCGACACTGCCGCCCGCCTCGCCGAGTTGCGTGCCGGAAACGTCGATGTCTTGCCACAGGGTGCGATTCCTTACGATAACCTGACCGCACTCAAAGGCGATGCCAACGTCACGCCAGTCTTCTTGCCGAGCTTCAACGTTGGGTACTTGGGCTTCAACCAAGCCAAGGAATTCGACGGCAAGAAAAACCCGATTGCCGACCTGAAGGTGCGCCAAGCGATTGCTGCCGCCGTCAACAAGAAGGCCATCGTCGAGGCGTTCTACGGCGAGAACGGTATCACCAATCCATTCCTGCCACCACTGACGATGGAATGGACCTACAGCAAGAACGTCAAAGATTACGTTTTTAACCCAGAGGCCGCCAAGAAACTCTTGAGTGAGGCCGGTTACCCGAACGGCTTTGAAATGGACCTTTGGTACATGCCCGTCTCGAGGCCGTACTACCCGAACGCCAAACCCATCGCCGAAGCCATGGGCCGCGATCTGGCCGCCGTTGGCATCAAAGCCAACCTGAAGACCAAAGACTGGGGCGCATACCTCGACGACGCCGATGCGGGCAAGCTGCAAACCTTCATGCTCGGTTGGACCGGCGATTACAACGACCCAGACAACTTCTACACGCCACTCGTTGGAGCCGGAAACGTCAAAGAGACCGGGTACGACAACGACAAGTACTTCGCGCTCTTGAAGACGGGCCGCAAGGCCACCAGCAAGGCTGAAAAAGCCAAGATCTACGGTCAAATCTCCGAGATCCTCTTCAACGACATTGTTAAATTGCCGATTGTGCACTCCAAGCCAATGCAGGCCAAACGCGCCAATCTCGAGGGTTGGGTGCTGAGCCCACTGGGAAGCGCCTACCTCGCCGAGATGACCGTCAAGTAATTGAGGTGAAAGCCGAAAGGTAAAAGGTCAAAGTAGATTTTACTTTCACCTTTTACCTTTCACCCTTTGACCTTTCTCGAAACCTCGAGCATCACCAAGCTCGCCACATCAAATCTCGCCCGATAAAAAGGAATTCATTTTGCCCGTCTACATCCTCCGCCGCCTGATAGGACTGATCCCGGTTTTGTTCGGGATCACGCTGATGGTGTTTTCATTCGTGCGCCTGATCCCCGGCGATCCAGCGATTGTCATGCTTGGCGAACGCGCCACACCAGAGTCGGTCAAACTGATCCGCGAACAACTCGGACTGACCAAACCGATGTTTTTTAACTTTGCCGAACCCAGCAAACTTTTCGACAGCCAGTATTTCAATTACCTCTCGAGCACCCTGCGCGGCGATCTCGGCTCGAGCATCTTCTCGCAAATTCCAGTCAGTGACGAACTCAAACGCCGTTGGCCCGCCACCCTCGAGTTGACGATTGCTTCGATGCTGCTGGCGGTGGTGGTCGGTGGCTTGCTCGGCGTGTTGGCGGCACTGCGACGCAATTCTTTGATGGACAACCTCTCGATGGTTGTGGCCCTGGTTGGCGTGTCGATGCCGATTTTTTGGCTCGGCATGATCTTGAAATACGCCTTCTCGGTGCAACTGCATTGGTTGCCGCCCTCGGCCAGACTCTCCGATGTCCTCTCGCTTTCATTCACACCGCTGACCGGCCTGTACGTGCTCGATGGCTTCCTGCGCGGACAACTGAACGCCTCTTGGGATGCGTTCTTGCACTTGATTATGCCCTCGATTGCGCTCGGTACGATTCCAATGGCGATCATTGCCCGCATGACCCGCAGCGCCATGGTCGAGGTTCTGAGCCAAGATTACGTGCGCACCGCCAAAGCCAAGGGTTTGCCATTGCGCCAAACGGTCATGAAGCATGCCCTGCGCAACGCCATGCTGCCGGTGATCACGGTGGTCGGCCTGTCCTTCGGTGGTTTGCTCTCTGGCGCAGTCTTGACCGAAACCATCTTCGCTTGGTCTGGCATTGGAAGCTGGATTTACGAGGGCATCCTGCAACGCGATTATCCGATTGTGCAATCCGGCGTGTTGATTGTTGCCACCGCCTTCGTGCTCGTGAACCTACTTGTCGATCTGTCCTATGCACTGTTCGATCCACGGATTCAATACCGATAAAGACAGGTTAAAGGTTAAAGGTAAAAGAGGCGATCCCGCCCGCAAGGTGCGTCTTGGGATCAAGAGGAAAGTAAAATCCAAAACCTTGAATCTCGAGCCATACCAGAACTTTTCATTTTTCACTTTCCACCTGCTCCACCCGAGGAACCCATGACCGTTCAAACCTTACCGATCCCGAAAAAAACCTCGAGTACCGCCACGCCATTGCAGATTGCGCTTCGTCGTTTTAGCAAGTCTGGCCCTGGACGACTCGGCGCGATCCTGACTGCGATTTTTGTGCTGCTGGCGCTGCTGGCCCCAGTGCTTCGACCATACGATGCCACCACCGACGGCTCGCTCAAGGACCGTTTGCAGGCCCCCTCGAGCGTTCACATCATGGGCACGGACGACAACGGGCGTGACGTTGCGGTGCGCATCTGGCACGGTGCGGGGATTTCATTGCGGGTAGGTATCCTCTCGGTCGCGGGCGCACTGATTTTCGGTTCGATCATCGGACTGGCTGCCGGGTTTTTTGGTGGACGCCTTGACCTGATCGTTGGTTGGTTGACCGATATTCTGCTGGCTTTCCCCGGTACACTGCTCGCCATCGCCATCGTTGCGGTGCGGGGACCGGGATTGGACAACACCCTCTTGGCGATCAGCGTTGTGCAAATCCCCATCTACGTTCGTCTCGCTCGAGGTGCGGTTCTTGGTGTGCGAGAGCTCGATTTCGTGCAGGCGGCTAATGCCCTCGGCTCGAGTCAGGCCAGGATTTTGTTCCGACATTTGTTGCCGAATTCCTTGACGCCATTGATCGTACAATCCACGCTTTCGATTGCCACGGCCACGCTCGAGACGGCGGCGCTCGGATTTTTGGGATTGGGGGCGCAACCACCGACACCGGAATGGGGCACGATGATTGCCGATGCCTTCCGTGGTGGGTATTGGGACAGTGCCTTTTGGACGACGCTGTTTCCCGGCTTGGCGATTCTGATTTCGGTGCTCGGTTTTAACTTACTGGGCGATGGTTTGCGTGACGTGCTTGATCCGCGTTCGTTGCGTTCGGGTTGAACGCACAGAGGCTCGAGATGCCCTATCGCCGCAGGTCTTTGATGGCTTGCTTGATGCCTTGTACCACATTCGTCCAA
>JAYURE010000779.1:0-3050 GCA_043756345.1 Deinococcales bacterium
ACCGCATCGAGAAGCTGCTGGTGGTGAACGAGGCGGGCGAGCTTCGCGGGTTGATGACGGTGAAGGATGTCGAGAAGAACGAAACTTTGCACGCTGATCTCGAGCTTGACGGTTACGCTCGAGCCTTGAAAGGTGCGATTGCTCGAGAGGCTGCGTTTGATTTGCACCTGCGGCCTGATGCGGGATGAGATTCTGAGCAACGCGCCGAGAAAACCAATGACGACCAGCCAAATCCAGACTCCGGGCCGGATCAAGGCATAACCGATCAGTCCTGCCAGAACGACCAGCCACAGCATGATCTGACGCAAGTCGATCACACCGATCCTAAATGTGCGCTTCGACTGGCACTGGCACGCTCGAGAGCACGCCACGCACCAACGAAACCGCCGTGACGCCCTTCAGTCTTGCCTCGGAACGCACAATCAGGCGGTGCTCGAGGACGCTCGGGGCGGCACGTTTGATGTCATCGGGCAGAACGAAATCGCGTCCAACGAGACCAGCCAACGCCTGAGCCACGGCCTGCAATGCCAATGAAGCTCGAGGGCTCGCTCCAAGGTGAACTTCCGGCAGTTTGCGTGTGGCTTGAACCAAAGCGACAATGTACGAACGCAGTTCTGGCTCGAGGCGAATAGACCGCACCGCCGTTCGCACCTCAATCAAAGTTGCTGCATCGCTGACCGCCTTCAAACTCGAGATTGGATGCAGTGTTTGCAAGCGTTCAAGCATCGAGCGTTCCTCGTTCGCGTCTGGATACCCAACCGATAAGCGCAACAGAAACCGATCCAGTTGCGCCTCGGGCAGCCGGTACGTGCCGTCCATCTCGATTGGATTCTGTGTGGCAATCACCACGAACGGATCGCTGAGCAATCGGGTTTGACCATCGGCAGAAACCTGACCTTCGGCCATCGCCTCGAGCAATGCCGATTGCGTTTTTGGTGTGGCGCGATTGATCTCGTCGGCCAGGAACAAGTTGGTGAAGATCGGGCCGGGTTGGAACTCGAAACTCGAGCCATTGTAGACGCTGACGCCAGTGATGTCACTCGGTAGCAAATCCGGCGTGAATTGGGCGCGACGAAACGACAAGCCCAAACTCGCGGCGAGCGCTCGAGCCAACATGGTCTTGCCGGTTCCCGGAACATCCTCAAGCAGCACATGCCCACCGGCCAGAATTGCTGAGAGCGCAAGGGCAACCACATCATCTTTGCCGACCATGACCCGTGAAACATTGCTGACGATCTGTTTGCCGAAGTTCTCAATCATGCGTGCCATCCTTTTAGTTTGCGGGAGGTTCCAGCAATCCACGAAGCGCGACGAGTGCCTGTTCTGCGGCTCGAGCACCAATTAAATCTGAGAGTCCGCCGTAACGAACCGGTTCGTAAAGTGCCGTCAAATCAGTGGCGTGTTGCACTGCGACAGGATGTGTTTCTGACAATCGTTGCGCGAACTCGAGTGGCGTTTCGGACTCGAGCCGGTTCAAACCGATCTTGGTGCAAAGGTTTAAAAATGCACGGTACGCCTCACGGACTCGGTTGGTTGCCGCCTCCGGCTCGAGCGAGGATTCCGTTGCCGCGATCATGGCCTCTTTCTCCACAAAAAGCCTCGAGCTTCTGAGCATCACCCAGGCGATTGAAGCAGCGGTGACGAGCGCAAAAATCACGGTCGGCCAAGGATTATCCGTACCCGATGTTGTTGAATCACTGGTCTTACCAGAATCGGATGAATTGACCTGTCTCGAAACACGATTTCCAGATTGGTTTTGACCAGACTCTGAAGCGGCAGATCCACTCGGGGCGGAAACCCCATAAATCAGGATCGCCAACCCAAGAATAGCCGCAGCGAACAACGGCAGCAGATCCTCCCATCTCGAGGTTTCTGCGCGATCTCTGGACCTGTTGCGCAGCACGATGATGATCACACAGATCAAAACGGTGAGCATCGCCACCTGAATGACCATGAACGAACGGTTAAAAACCGCCAGAACATCCGGCAACATCGGGCTCGAGGAGTCCTGCTTTTTCGTCGCTATCGATGCACCGGAAGCTCGAGATTCCGGTTCAGGCTTGATCGTTTCAGCCGTGATTGGAGTCTTTGAAGTTGAAGAGACGGGAAACGAGCCGACCTTTGGCAGCGGCAAACTGAGGACCAACACCAATCCAGCAAAGACGGCAAGCACCAACAATCCTGCTCGAGATTGCGCCCATTGACCCAAGCGTTTCTGTCGCTGCTCGAGTGCGCCGAGCAAACCCAAACCGAGCACCGCAACCAAACCCAATGCGCTCGGCTGCAAAGCAAAAACAATCAACGGTGCGAGCCAAGCCCAGCGCGAACCATCTCGGGCACCGTCGAACGCGAGTCCAATCAGGTGTGTCAACACGAGCACCACGAAAAACATTTGCAACCGCTCGAGGAACCAAAATCCCTGCCACGGTGGAATCGCAAAGACCAACACTGCCGCGTAAATGCTCGAGTAGACCGCGTAACGCAAGGTGCGGGCATGGCGTCGAAATGCAAATACGATCATCACGCCGAGCACAATCGCGGGCCATAAAACCCAATCGGTCCAGGCGAGTGCCGCAATCAACCCGAATAGCAGCGCCAGCAACGCTTTGGAAAGCGGTGCCAGCGGCTCGAGCACGTCCTCGGTCATGACGAAAGCGTACCAAGGACGCGGATTGCTTCGTGTGACACGACGATGACGCAGCCAGGCCAGACTCGAGATTGATTCAAAACCAATGACGTCTCTCGAGGCTACATGAACCAAGCTTTGCTCGAGTTTTCAGCCAGCCTTTCGATTGGCTTACAGCACGAACGCGAGCCTGTTTCACAGCCGCTTCACGATTCTTGGTTTAATACGCGCATCGGAGGCTTCACCATGCCAAATCCAATGCAAGATTACGAGAAACTCGGCGCGTTCTACCTCGGCAAAACGTATGACACGAATACCAGCAAATTGAACGACGAACTGCTGATGTACGACTCGCAAGACCTGACCACGCACGCCGTGATCATCGGCATGACCGGCAGCGGCAAAACCGGTTTGGGATTGGGAT
>JAYURE010000780.1:0-8542 GCA_043756345.1 Deinococcales bacterium
GAATTACCAGAAGGCCTGGACTTGGTTGGGTCGCTCGAGGTACGAGACGGGCGATTTCCATGGCGCTGCCGAGGCGTACTCGGTAGCCCTCAAGCTCGATCCGAACGACAAGAACAGCCAGTACTGGTTGCGACAGGCAAGATCCAAAATCGGCTGAGCAATCGGGTGTAGAAAATTAGTTTGCAGATTTTTGCGAATTGACTGGCCGGAATTTGGCGAACGCTGGTCGCTGCGATCAGCAACGAGAATTGGACTTAAATTCATTGCTCGGGCGATTGAATCACCGAACGCCATTCATCGGCGTTCGGTGATCCACATCCGATGGTGACTCGAGAATCGCGTTTTCTGGATTGATCTAAACGTTTGCACCATCACCAGACGATTCACCACTCCATCGACGGAACCCGCATACAATTTCGTTTCTCTCGAGGCCCAAACACGAAACCCGAAACGTTCGTAAAGATGAACTGCGGCCTCGTTGCGGTCCGTGGTTGAAAGTTGTACCCCCGGTATGCCTTGCGTCTCGAGTTGTGTTAAGAAGCCTTCGAGCAGCCTGCGACCAACGCCGCGACCACGGGTGGACTCGAGCAAATTAATGTGCAAGTGCGCCGGGAATTGTGCCATCGGCCCGTGCATCGCCGGTTGGAGCGGGAGCCGCAACAGGTGCGGCAGGCTGGAAAGCCAGCTACGGTACTCGCCGCGAAAAAGCCTGCCCAGCACCAGCGGTAGCACGCGACGCACGAAGACCGACGGCAGTGCCCGCGCATCGCCAACGCCAAGGATGTAACCGATGGTCTGACCCTCGAGTGTGGCGACCAGGGCGAGTTCGGGAAAGCCATCGGTATAGGCAGCCGTCCACAGATCGGCGAAGAGTTCTCGGTCCGGCACCAGCGCCGTGATCGGATGGCCGAGCAGTCCGGTCGCATAGCAGATGTTACGTACCGCCGCACGGTCCTCCAATCGGTACGGACGAACCTCGACGGTACCCGAGGGATTGCTGGCGTTGCGCTCGGTCATGGCTCGAGTCTACGGGGTGATGGTTTGAAACTCGAGCAAGATTTCATAAGCTCGAGGAAGCCCAGTTCGAGTGATGCGATCTCGGGGTAGTTTGGAACAACGATGAGTCCACCATCCACGTATAAGCCTCGTCGCCGTTGCCGCAAACGAACACGCTTTTCGGTCACGATGATTGTGCTGAGCCTGCTGGCGGTCCTATCGATCAATGCGCCAGGACTGCTCGAGACCGGTTACCGCTCGCAAGTGCAGACCGTGGCACGCTTGCCTGAGTTCTCACTCCCGGGACGGGGCGACCATATGTTGGTGATCTCACCGCACCCGGACGACGAGACGTTGTGTTGCGCCGGAACGATCCAACGCGCCCTCGAGCGTGGCGCGAGCGTCAGCGTGGTCTGGTTGACCAGCGGTGACGGTTTCACCTGGGATGCGATCATGCTCGAGCGTCAGTTGATTCCGAACCCCATCGAAATGGTCAAACTCGGGGAGCGTCGAATGCTCGAGGCGCGGGCGGCGGGAGCAACGCTCGGGGTTCCGAAGGCGAACCAGTATTTTTTTGGGTATCCCGACGGTGGCCTGCGAAAAATGCTCGAGCAACCCGAGACGCTGTTTCGTTCGCGTTACACCAAACTTGTGCGCGTGCCGTATTTTGGCGTCGTCACCCAAAATGCGGCGCACACCGGAACCAACCTCGAGCGTGACCTCGAGAACGTGATCGACCTGGTTAAACCGACCATGGTGCTGTCCCCATCGCTTTTGGATGCGCACCCGGACCACCGTGCGACCGGCGAATTGATGCAACGGATTTTGCAACAACGCCACCAGACGGCAATGCTGCGTTCGTGGATTGTTCACGGTGGCCTCGAGTGGCCGTTGCCGAAAAGTTGGCACACGGATTTGCCACTCGTGCCATCACCGCGAGGGCGCAACCTACCGTGGCAACGGGTCAGCCTGAGTCCAGAACAGGTTCAGGTCAAGGTGCGGGCCACCCGTGCCTACACAAGCCAAGTGATTGCCCTCGGACGGTTCATGGCGGCGTTTAGCCGGACCAACGAACTGCTCAGCGAACCGGGAGCGCCCGAGCGTTGAACGAACACGTCTCGAGGTTCGTGGTTAAAATTAGGGCTCGAGGATTTGCTTCGAGTGTTTGGTTTTCACTTTCTTTTCAAGGCCATGATCTCAATTGCGCTCGAGTTAACACCTTCAAATCAATTTCAGTTTAAGCTCGAACCATGCAAACCCAGTCCGCACAGATCCAAACCATTGAAGCACGAACCTCGAGCGACACGCAGGCCCAAATCGCGGTCGTCGTTTCGTTCATCGCGACACTGACCTTGAACACGCTGGCGATCACGCTGCCACTGTTCGGACGTTCAACCAAGGACATCTCCGATTCGTACCCGAGCTTTTTCACCCCGGCGGGCCTGACCTTTTCGATCTGGAGCGTCCTGTATCTGTCTCAACTGGTCTTCACCATCTTTCAGGCGCTCCCGGCGCAGGCCGCGAACTCGAGCATTCGCAAGATTCGTTGGCCCATCGTCGCGGCCAACCTATTCAATGCGACCTGGATCGTCGCTTGGCATGGCTTGGTCGTCTGGGCGAGCATGATCTTGATGATCGGTTTGTTGGTCAGCCTGATCGTCGCCTACAACCGCCTCGATATCGGAGTGCGTCAATCCTCGAGCCAGACTGAATCGTTGTTGGTGCGCCTGCCGGTCAGCCTGTACCTGGGTTGGATCACCGTGGCGACTGTGGCGAACGCGGTCTCGTTGTTGATCAATTTCGGTTGGAGCGACACCGGCCTGGTCGGACGGATCAGCGCGGCGCTGTTGGTGCTCGTCGCGGCGGGCATCGGTGCGGCCTTCAGCCTGAACCGGCGCGATGTTGGTTACAACCTCGTGCTGCTATGGGCGTTCCTGGGCATTTACTTGGCGCGTCCCGGCGAACCACTGGTCGTCGCTGGCGTGATCGCCGGAGCCTTGATTGTGCTCGCCGGAATCGTGATCTCGAGGTTGCCCGGACGTGCTGCGCCACTCTCGAGAATCTGATTTGGCCCACGATCATTTCACCCGAATGACGACTTTGCCCTTCGTGTGTCCGCGCTCGGCGTAATCGTGTGCCTCTCGGATCTGCTCAAGTGCGAAGACCTGATCGATTACCGGTTTGAGTTCGCCCCGCCTGACCGATTCGGCGATTTTCTCGAGCCGTGCGCCCGTCGGCTGCATGAAGACGTAAGCGACGCGCACGCCCGCCGTCTTTGCTGCGGCCTCCTCGGGTTGCTTCGAGATCGAAACGAGTTGTCCACCATGTTTGAGCTTCGCGTACATTTCGTTCTGATCCGCGCCGCCCATCGTATCGAAGACGTAATCCATGTCACGCACAAGGTCGTTCGGATTGTGGGTGGTGTGATCGATCACCTCATCCGCGCCCAGTTTGCGAACCCACTCGAGATTCGGAGTGCTCGTCGAGGTGATCACCTGCGCCCCTCGAGCGTGCGCGAGTTGAATCGCTACCGTGCCGACCCCGCCCGAACCGGCCCCAATAAAAATCTTGTTTCCCTTTTGCAAATCCATCGTCTCGAACATCACTTCCCAAGCGGTGTGCGCGACCAGCGGCAGGGATGCGGCCTCCTCGAAGGAAAGCGATTCGGGTTTGGCAACAACCAGTTGCGCCTCGACTGTGACCAATTCGGCATACGTGCCTTGCCGCGAAATGTCCGAACGGCTGAACACCTCGTCACCGATTTTGAAGCTCGAGACTTCACTGCCCAACGCCGCGACCGTTCCGGCGACATCCCAACCGAGCACCAAAGGCATTTGAAAGTTCAGCATTCCTTTCAGGTAGCCCTCGCGGATTTTCCAATCGACCGGATTGACACTCGCAGCGTGCACTTCAATCAAGATGTCTTTTTGTCCGATTTCAGGTGTTGGCAACTCACCAATTTTGAGCTGATCCGATCCGCCATACGCTTCGATGTAGGCCGCTTTCATTCGTGGTCCTCCTCAACAAAACTTTTGCGCCAAGTTCGATCTCGAGATTGATACAATTCTTCTTCACCTCGAGCCTCAAGCACCATCTTCCGAGAACCGTTCTGCCGGTTGATCATTGACGCCATCAAACAGTTCGGAATCGGTCAGACCCTCAAGTTCCCCGCGATCTTCGCCGCGCCCATCGCCATACTCTTGCGGGCTGACCTCATCGTCGTTCACGCCGTCGTTCTGGTTGTCCACCTCGTTGCTGATCCCGTCGGTGTGTGAAAGAAGTTCACGTGTGACCTCGTTCATGTCCGGGTCGTGTTGCGCCTCGAGATTGGCCTCGAGATCGGCATTGATTTGATCTGTCGAGTCCAATTCGTCGCTTGCGGATTGTGTGCTGTCGTCACTCTCGAGGTTGTCGTCGGATCTGGTGTTGCGACGCTCTAAATTCATGATTTTCCTCCCGTGTTAATCCATTGACAGTGGGTTTCTCTACTCGGTCATTTCAGCGATTCAAATTGCAGAGTATGGATGCTGGCTGACCTGTGGCTGAATGCCCGCTGACTGTGAGCCTTCCAACTCCGTCGGTTTTTGCTGCCCGTTCGCAGGACTCGAGCACTGGTAACTCTGTGGTAACGCATTGGCGCGATAGTTATCGAAATGACTCAAATGCGAAAACCAAACCTGTCACCCACACCCGACTCACCGAGCCCTGAGGATCAAAAGAAGCGTGACGAGATGCAACGCTGGACGCGGTTCACGATTCCGTACCTGATCGGTGCGTTCGTGCTGATCTGGTTGTTTCAGGACTTCATACTCGCACCGTTGGTGATTCGTTCGACGCAGATTCCGTACAGCGAGTTCAAGCAAAAACTTTCGGTTGGCGAAATCACCGAGGTTATGATCGGAACGAACCTGTTGATCGGGACGTTCAAGAATACCGACGAGAAGGCCAAGCCGGAACAAAAGAACTTACCGTTTACCACAACGACCATTCCTGGCAATGATCTGAATTTACTGGCCGCGCTCGAGGCGGCAAACGTCAAGTACGAGTTTCAAAAACCGGCCAGCGGTTTGGGAAGTTTTTTACTGTCGTGGTTGTTCCCGCTTGCGCTGCTCGGCGGATTTTATTACTTGAATTACCGACGGCTTGGGGCGATGGGCGCGGGTGGTGGCGGGCTCGGCGGGATTTTTAGCGTCGGCAAAAGCAAGGCCATATCGGTCAAATCCGAGGAGGTTGGCGTGACTTTCAAAGATGTCGGCGGCGCGGACGAGGCGATCACCGAATTGCAAGAGATCATCGCCTTTTTAAAACGTCCAAAAGATTTTGAGAAACTTGGTGGGCGCATCCCCAAGGGTGTGCTGTTGCTCGGGCCACCGGGAACTGGCAAGACGCTGCTGGCCAAGGCCACGGCGGGCGAGGCGGGCGTGGCCTTTTTTGAGACCAGCGGTTCTGAGTTCGTCGAGATGTTCGTCGGTGTCGGAGCGGCCCGCGTGCGCGACCTGTTCGAGCAGGCACGTAAGGCCGCACCAGCAATCATTTTCATCGACGAGATCGACGCGATTGGTCAGGCTCGAGGTGGCATGGCCAGCATGGGTGGCAACGACGAGCGCGAGCAGACGCTCAACCAATTGCTCTCCGAGATCGATGGTTTCAAAGTCGATTTCGGCGCACCGGTGATTTTCATGGCGGCCACGAACCGCCCGGAGGTGCTCGATCAGGCGCTCCTGCGGGCGGGCCGTTTCGACCGGCAGATTACGGTCGATGTGCCGGACCTGATTGGAAGGGCGCAAATCCTGAAAATTCACGTCAGGGGTTTGCAACTCGAGCCGGAGTTTGATCTTCAGCGGGCCGCGAGGATCACACCCGGAATGACCGGTGCGGACCTCGCCAATGTCCTGAACGAGGCGGCGTTGCTGGCGGCGCGTCGGCAGGCGACGGCGATCAGTTTCAAAGATTTCGAGGCGGCCATCGAACGGGTCGTCGTCGGGCTCGAGCGCAAGTCCAGGCTGATGAACGAATCCGAACGGACGCGGGTCGCGTATCACGAATCGGGTCACGCGCTGGTGGCGAACCTCGTGCCGCACGGCGATCCTGTCTCTAAGATCAGCATCGTGCCGCATGGTCGCGGGGCGCTCGGCTACACACTGCAAATGCCGACCGAGGACCGTTACCTGCTGACCACCGATGAACTCGAGGATCGCCTGTGCGTGATGCTCGGTGGTCGCGCCGCCGAACAGGTCGTCTTTCAAAGCATCAGCACCGGGGCGGCCGACGACATTCAACGGGCGAGCGAATTGGCGCGGCGCATGGTCAGCGAGTTCGGCATGAGCGCCAAGCTCGGATCGGTGCGGTACGCCGGGCCGCAAATGCAATACCTGCGCGGCGTCGGGCAGGCGGACGAACAACTCAGCCCGGAAACGCGCAAAACCATCGACAGTGAAGTGCAACGGTTGATCACCGAACAGTTTGATAGGGCCACGACGCTTCTTGGTCAGCACCGCTCGGCGCTCGAGACGCTGGCGCAAGGTTTGCTGAAACTCGAGACGCTCGATGGGGGAGAGGTCAAGCGGGCGCTGGACGGGGAGGCGAAACCTCAGACGGTCGGCGCGGGCCTGTGAGGTGCTCGAGCACTGTTGGAGAATCAGGCTGGTACGATCCGGTATGAAAGTGATCCGATGACTGTATCGCGGGCCGCACCGAAGGCCGATCACCATCGGGTCGTCTTTCTCTTCGACGTGGACAACACACTCTTGGACAACGATCAAATTGTGCGAGATTTAAAATCGCACCTCGAGCACGAATTTGGTCTCGAGCAGAGCGAGTGCTACTGGCGTTTGTTCGAGGCCCGCCGCAGCGAAATTGGTTATGCCGATTACCTCGGTGCGTTGCAGCAATATAGGCTCGAGTACCCGCACCATCCGCGAATCTTGAAGATGTCATCGTTCCTGATCGATTACCCGTTCGCGGATCGGTTGTATCCCAAGGCGCTCGAGGTGATTCACCATCTGCAATCTGCCGGTCCGTGCGTGGTGCTCTCCGATGGCGATGTCGTCTTCCAACCGCGCAAAGTTGAACGCTCTGGGATTCTCGCGGCGGTGCGTGGTCAGGCGCTGATTTACATTCACAAGGAACACGAACTCGAGGATGTCATGCGGCGATTTCCCGCCGATCATTACGTGATGATCGATGATAAATTGCGAATCTTGGCGGCCTTGAAAACGATTTGGGGCGCTCGAGTCACCACGGTTTTCCCACGTCAGGGTCATTATGCGCTCGATTCCAATGTGCTCGAGTTGTACCCGGCGGCGGACATCACGGTTGAACGCATCGGTGATTTGCTCGAGCATGATCCAGAATCGTTTGGTCAGAAATAATGATTCGTGGCTGGGCATGTTTTGAATCGGCGTATTTTAAGATTATTGACGGCTGGTTTGGAGGCTCGAGATGATGCAACGAAGCGGAGCGGTTCCTGAGGCGCGACCCAACGGAGGTCCGCCCGGTGGAGGTCAAGGTGGTGGTCGTCCCAAAGCCACACCCGGTGGCAACAAAGCGGTTTGGCGGGCGCTCGGAGCCTTGCGCGATTACAAACTCGAGACTGGCGGTGCGCTGGTCGCGTTGCTGCTGGTCACGGCGGCGAATTTGATCGCGCCGCAATTGATTCGGCTCGCGGTCGATGGCGGCATCGCCAAACGCGACTCGAGCGTGATCCTGACGGCGGTGCTTGGGCTGGTCGGTGTTGCGCTTGCTCGAGGCTTGTTCACCTTCGTTCAGGGGTATCTCGCGGAACGTGCCTCGCAGGGGGTGGCTTTCGATTTGCGCGAGGGCTTGTTCTCGAAACTGCAACGCCTGAGTTTTTCCTACTACGATCAGGCCCAGACCGGCGAGTTGATCACGCGCCTGACCAGCGATGTCGAACAGGTCCGCACCTTCGTCGGCGGTGGCATCGTGCAGATGATTGCGGCAGTTGTGACGCTGATCGGCAGCATCGTTTTGCTGTTGGTGATCAACGTGCCGCTGGCGTTGGTCGCGCTCGTTTCGATTGTGCCGATCCTGCTGTTGCTTGGGCGTTTCATCGCCAGCGTCGGACCGCTGTTCGGCAAAGTACAGATGGCGCTCGGTAAACTCAACTCGATCTTGCAGGAGGACTTGCAGGGATTGCGCGTCGTGCGGGCCTTCACCCGCGAGGCTTACGAAAGCAAGCGTTACGGGGCCGCCAACGATGCGCTGCGCGACCGCAACCTCGAGACGGTCCGGGTGATCTCGACGAACTTTCCGCTGATTGGATTCTTTGCCAACCTCGGAACGCTCGCGGTCGTCTGGTACGGCGGGCTCGAGATTCTTGGCAATCGGCTTTCGGTCGGTGAGTTGATCGCCTTCACCTCGTACCTGGGATTCATGCTGCAACCGATTCTGACGCTCGGATTTCTGGCCGCCGGTCTGACACGGGCCGGGGCCAGCGCCGTGCGCGTCTACGAGGTGCTGGATGCGCCGCTCGAGGTCAGCAGCAAACCCGGCGCGATGTTGTTGCCCACACTCGAGGGTCGGGTCG
>JAYURE010000781.1:0-3043 GCA_043756345.1 Deinococcales bacterium
GTCAGAAATTTAAACTCGAGGCTGAACTGGCCAACGTTCGTGCCACAGCAAATCAGCATGGGAGACAAACGCCGCAAGCAGCCAAATCAGTTGCCAAATCAGTGGCCAAAGCGGTTGATTCAGCACCACCAACCCTGGTTACCCGAACATCATTTTCGCCATCAAAATCGAATCGGATTGCGCCGCCGTTGTACACGGTTCCTGAACAACGCGAATTGCAACGCCGGGCCAGCCTTCTCGTAGCAACACTTGCGCGTTGCGAACAGTACCGTTTGCGGGTTTCAGATGTGTCCACTGTCACGGGTGATCCGGGGCCTTGGCGGGTGGCGCTCGAGTACGCCATCACCTCGAAACTGGTGGAACGTCAGGGGAATTTCGTGCAGATCACGGTGGCTGAACGCGCCCGGCGCAAACTTCCGTGAGGCGCGGAATGGCGAGGTCAAATTGGTATTGGTTTTAGTCAATGGCAAGTCCGTCATGTGAACGAGGCACCTGCAAGGTCCACACAGGATTTCAAGGGAGAAACCATGGGAAACGAAAAGAAGCGCAAACTCGAGGGTCAAGAAATTTCAATAGAAGACCTTGAAGTCGATCAGATGGTTGATAAACTGGTTGAATTCTATCTTGCGTTGATCATGGAAAGTGGGGTCAATCAACAGAGCATTAAAATACTGTTGAAAAGGATTGTTGTTGAAGCGAGTGAGGCGTTCTTCGTTGTCAAAAACGAAGTTGTCGCCGCCGATGGATTCACCGTGATTTACGACGAACTCGAGGTCGGTGTTGGACGGCATGTGTATTACCTGCGCACGCAAGCAAAGGATGAGGCAGCGGCTTTGGACGATTTTCGACGGCAATTCTTTTCGGGTTCCAAACGAGGGTTTTGGGATTGGTTGCAGCCTGCTGTCACGGTGCATGTCGGGGTGTTCTTACCGGGGTACGTCAAAGTCTTTCCCAGCCTGCCTAAAGCGTTGATGCTCCAATGGCCAGACAAGCCCTACTGAAAGTACAGGTGGCCCGATTGGGTATGGTTTGATCAGGAATGCTTCAACCTGTTTGTGACGATCTCACGACTCGAGAAGGGCGAACTTTGCAGATTCACGCTTCAGGCAATGCTCTTCTCGAGCTCGTTCTGATCGCGTTTTTGGCTCGAGAATAATCTCATCCAACTTGGATTTTGCAGAAAACCACCAGAGACAATTTGTGAGGAGGGGCGATGACGCGCAAAACGATTCCCAAATCCAAACGGGTTCGACTGCAATTGAAGCAAACCTTACTCGAGTGGGCATCCGAGCATGCAAGCGATCACTTCGCAACCAAGCTCTTATTCGAGCAATTGACTTCCGAACCGTTTAATCTTGCCTCCTTGGGGCAAGCAAAGACCAGGAGTTCAGGCGGATTCACTGTCATCTACGACGAAGTTGAGGCCGGTGTCGGCTGGTACGTGTATTGCTTGCGCCGCGCGGCAAACGACGAGGTACTCGTAGAGGAAGAGTTTCGTCGCCAATTCTTGGAGCATTGCAAACCAAGGCAATGGGTTTGGCTGCTGCCAGCCATCACGGTCGAAATTGGTTTTTTCGTGCCAGAGGACATCAAGGTGTTTGCAACACCGCCGAAAGTGGTGGTCTTGCACTGGCCGGACTCGCTCTATTGAAAGACCGAGAACGGCATCACCTCGAGATTTTTGCTTCGGGTGATGCCGCAATTCAACTTGCCTCAATGCTGAATCTATTTTTCAAGGTGCTGTTGGCTCGAGAGAAATCTCTTCCATATTTGTTACGGTGTCGTCCCCCTACGGTGTCGTTCCGGCACGTCGTTCAACCGCGCCTGCATCACACTTCACCCCTTGAGGTCGGGCGACACCACGTTGGTCCACGCTCGGGCAGAGGTTCGCATCGATCAACTCGAGGGCTGGACTCGTCGCCGAAATCAGGTGAGTTTTGGTCAGTCCGCCATTGTTGGCAAGCGGCTCGAGTTTCGCAACCGTGCTTGCCTTGTCGTTCGCGCCAAGGGAACAGGTGACATCGCTCGAGATGTTGCCGCCCGCAGTGATGATAGATCCCAAACCGTTCGCGCCGAGATAGCAATCGCCACCGGTGAGTGCGCTGAGGATGGTGTTTTTGACGGTGATCGAACCGGTCACGCTCAAACTGCCACCTTGCGGTGGTGCGGCTTGATTCAAGGCAATCGTGCTCGAGGCGATGTTCGCAGTGGTGATGTTGATGCCACCGCCAGCGTTTGTGGCCGTATTGCCACTGACAGTGCTGTTCGTCATGACCAACGATCCTTGAGCGAATTGGCTGCGACCAATCGCACCACCATTCCCGGCAGTGTTTGCATACAGGGTGCTCGAGGTAACGGTTGTGGTCCCGCCATCCAACCCAATGCCGCCGCCGTTGCCAAGATCGGCGTGGTTGTCAGTCAGGCTGCTCGAGGTCAGGCTAAACGAACCGCTTTGGTTGTAGATCGCGCCGCCATCCCCGCGACTGATGTTGCCAGTGAGAACGCTGGTCTCGAGCGTTACGGTTCTGCCCGCGTTGAAGATTCCGCCACCGTCTTTGCTGGCCGTGTTTTGCGTGATGCTCAACCCTTTGAGGGTTGCATCATGATTCAGGTAAATCGCTCCACCATTCCCGGCGGTGTTCTTCTCGAACTTGCTGTCGGAAATGTTGACGCTGTTGACGTTCAAGGAATCCTGAGCGTTGATCGCGCCACCAGAATTGCTGGCGGTGTTGCCGAGGAACGAGACGTTTTTGACGTTCAGAATGCCGGTGGTGTAAATCGCACCACCCTCAATACTGCTGCCATTGCGCAAAGTCAGATTCTCGAGCGTGAGCTTGCCTGGGTTGCTCGAGGTCAAGGAAGCACCGTTGGTGAAGACTTGAAAGATCCGATCAATGCTGCCCGCATCGATGATGGTTTCGGCCTGACTTTTCCCGATGATGCTGACCTCATCGGTGATGTCCAAGTCCCCAAGTTCGGCGTTGTCATCGGTTCCGGTTTTGCTCAAGGTGATCGTCAAGGCTGGAATGGTGATGCTTTGCGG
>JAYURE010000782.1:0-3042 GCA_043756345.1 Deinococcales bacterium
ATGCTGACGTGCCCGTTCTAAGAAGCGACGGCGCGGCCAGCCGAGCGCCCCAGCCCCGACCAGCAACGGTCCGAGCGTCACGGCCAGCACCAACGGATGCAACGGAATCTCGGGTTGAACGGCGTTCGCTCCGAAGGCCACGAGCAAACCGCAGGCAGCCCCGAGCAGCGTGAAACCAACAAACTCGAGCCAATCCTCGAAACGAAGGCGTTCGAGACGGGCTCGAGGTCCATCAATTTTGTGCTTCCAGGCTGTCAATGACAACGGATTGAACTGCAATGCGCCGAGCAGGGCCGCGAAACCGGTCAGGATTACGCTCGAGGCCGCACCGATCAGTGCAAAAGATGCTGGAACGCTGGCAGGCAAAAGCATGTGGGCGAGGCCCAAAGCCGCTCCGGGCAGGCTGGCGAGCAACCACCACAACTCGAGTTTTTCGTTCGTTAAGGCACGGCTCGAGACGGTCAAGCCAATGATGCCCGCAGCGAGCGCCGTCGCTCCGAGCAGGCGTGCCCCGGACGCCGAGGCCAGCGCAACCGCCACAACCAGCACCAGTCCGCTTAAAAGCACGTGGGAACGCAGAACGGTTGTGGCGACCTCGGTCAGGTCACGGGAACGCAGGCGTTCGGCCAGACGAGACGAACCCAAAGCCCAAGCCCAACCGATGATCAAACCGATCAGAGCGCCCCACTCGAGTTGACTCGAACCAATCACGGCCAGCAATGCCGGGATGCTCAAGAGCGGCCAGGCCAGCAACGGCCCGTGCGAGAGTTCACGCAAGGTTTTGACCAGGATTCGCCCGGTCGTCTGTGTCTGTACTGGCTGAAGGCGCAACGGTACACGGCGAAACAGTTCCTCGGCCAACTCGAAGACGTCGTTCATGCCGTACTCTTCACGGGCAATCGAATCGTTGATGCCGTCACTCTCGAGGACCGCCGCGATCTGCCAAGCATCGACCGCCGTGCGACAGACCGCATCCAAACGCCGTGCAAGTTGGTCAATCGGGTGCGTTGAACGCCGGTTCGGACCGACATACAAGCGCATTCCGAACGGTTTTTCTTGCAAGGCCACCGGTGCAAACTCGAGGCGCTGACTCATGGTAAGTCCAATGGTTGTGATTTATTCACACTTGAATTCAAAACGGTATTCATACGAGCCCCCCGGCTGTGTTCCCAGAATTGGATGTTTCCAGATTTCGATGTGCTGCCATTCTGGACGTTGAAACGCCGTTTGTGAAGAGGCGAGAGGCGTAGGTGGAAAGTGGAAAGTTCAAAGTGAAAAGAAAATCCTTTTAAACCTTGAGCCTGAAGTCTTGATTTGCCACTTTCTACTTTCCACGTTTCACTTTCCACTTGGTTGTTCATCGTTGATCACCGACCTGCGTGCCGCTACCATCACGCCCGTAACGGATAAACGCCTCGAGAGTCGGGTTGCGTCGCGTTCGGGGTCGAACCATGTCGGTGTAAATGTGCCGGTACGTCTCGAGGAACAAATCGAGTGAAAACTGCGTCATGACCCGTGTGCGGGCCGCCGCGCCAAAGTTTCGACGAACCTGTTCACGTTCGAGCAAACGAATGCAGGCTTGGGCCATCGCGTCATGGTCTCGAGGCGGCACGACCACGCCCGCCTCGCCGACAGCTTCGCGGACACCGCCGACATCGGTGGCGATCACGGGCCTGCCGGTCGCCATGGCCTCCAGAAGCGAGAACGGGAAGCCCTCAGAAATGCTCGAGAGCACATAGATTTGCCCAGCATGGTACGCATCCAAAGTCGAATCGACCCGGCCCTCAAAGGTGGCCGCGCCATCCAAACCGAGTTCTCGAGCCAGGTCATGACAAGCTTTCGCATACGCCTCGTTGCCATGCGGGGTTGGCCCGAAGATTCGCAAACGGGCATCACGAACTTCTTGGCGCACCAAGGCGAACGAACGCAAAAGCGTGTGCACATCCTTGATCGGATCGATCCGGCCCAACCAAGTGATCGTCGGCAAGGCAGGCTCGAGTTTCGGCACCGGAAACTCGGCGAGGTTGATACCGTTGTAGACGGGCCGAATCTTGCTGGCGCTCGCGCCGCCACGCAACTCCCAACGACGGTTGTACTCGCTGCCCGGCGTGATCAGGTCCGCGACGCTGTACGCGGCGTTCGAGAGGAGTTTGTAAAACGCCAGCGTTAAGGCACGCACCGGAAAACTGTACGGTGCGTTCGTGTACGCCAGATACCGTTCACGCAAATACACGCCATGCTCGGTCAGAATCAACGGTGTGCCATGCGTCCATTTGTGCGCCAAACCAACCAAGGCCGCCAAACCGTTCGAGACGCAATGTACCAACTCCGTGCGCACCGGCTGATGCGAAAGCGGTCGCAACAAGTGCGCGAGCAACCTCGAGACGTCTAATGCATCAGACAAACTCGGTTTGACTTCCTCGTCACGAGAACGCACCAACGCCCGACGTTTGTTACGCCGATCCTCAAGCCAGACATCCAACAAATGCTGCACACTCGAGTTCGCCAGAATTGCCGTTTCCAAGTCACGTTCCTGCGCGTACTGAAACAACTCCGAAAGGGCCGCCAAGAATTCGTCACCCGCGCCTTCGGGTTGGATCAAAGCGCGACACAAACGGTCATGGGCCAGTCCGAAACGACCACCGGGTGGGAGGCTCGAGGAGCGAATGGTTTCGGCACTCCAAAGGGTCGTGCGTTCAAACGAGGCGACGTTCTCGGGTAAGGTCCAAGTGACGCGCTCATCGTCATTTGAAGCGATTGCATGGACCCGGAAACGCAAATCGGGCAGGCCACGGATCAGTTGATCGCACCAAACGCTGACGCCACCCATGTGCAATGGGTACGTGCCTTCGGTGACGAGTGTGATCTCCATACGGGTTTGATTCGGAAACGCTTGATCTGAGTATAAGCCTTCAGGCCGTCCTCGACACGAAACTCATCCTTGAGGGGTGCAGCCGCAGAATGGGACAAGCTCCAAAAGTCACCCCCTGCGAAGTAGGGGGTAGCCCCGAAGGGGCGGGGGTCGCGCACGAGCAGCCCTCG
>JAYURE010000783.1:0-3042 GCA_043756345.1 Deinococcales bacterium
ACATGCCAAACGAAGATCGACATGAGGCCATCACCGAGGCGACCCGTGAGGCCGGACGGCTCGGACGTTTGGTCAGTGAACTCCTGGCCTTGGCCCGCAGCGATGCGGGTGTCCAATCGACGCTCGAAGATGTCAACTTGAAGGAGGTCGCACTCGAGGCTTGGCAGGACGCGCACCAATTCTCGAACGGTTGCCGCCTCGAGCAGGGCGTGATCGAACACATCGAAGTCGAAGGCAACCGGGACCGCCTCAAGCAACTCGCGCTGATTTTGCTCGACAACGCCCTCAAGTACACGCCCGCCGGTGGCACGGTGCGCCTCGAGTTGCAACGCAATGGGAATCTTGCCGAATTGATCGTGACCGACAGTGGACCCGGCATCTTGCCCGAAGACTTACCGCACGTCTTTGAACGCTTCTACCGTGCCGATCAATCCCGCACCCACGGATCGGACCCCGGAGGTTCCGGGTTGGGTTTGCCCATCGCGCAATCCATCGCGCAAAGTCACGGTGGCGAAATCAGCCTCAAGAATCAGATCAATGGTGGCATCCGAGCCGTGGTCAAGTTTCGCGCCATCGAACGCGATTGACCAGCGTCGCAAAAGCCAAAAAAAGTTGGCTCGAGCGGGACCAAGCACACTTCAGCCCGCGTTCAGCTTGGCTTCCCGCAACACTCAGCACCGTGCCGGATGATCGAACGACTGCACAAACCCTGGGACGACAATCGAGCATCGACACGAACAGTTCCAGCCCCTCACGCAGTCATTGAGGCATCAATGCACACTGTCACCACCCATGTCACCCTTCCCATTCCGGGGAATCGACTCGACGCGCCACGCGCCGAAAACCTCACCCGCAAACTCGAGGCCGTGCCAGGAGTGACCGCCGTTTTCATCGGATTACAAACTGAGATGGCTTTCATCGTTTACGACCCAAAGCAAGTCGATCTCAAAACGTTAAAAACCCTGATCGGCTGAAAGGCATCGCATCAAATGAATCAGTACAACACCCTGCTCGAGACCATTCCACAATCGCTTGCCGAACAACTTGGTCGTTGCGCCAGCACCAAACGAGCCCGGTCTGGCGAAGTGATCGCAACCCTCGGTGAACCCATCGTTGCCGTTGTGCTGAGCGGCTGGTTCCGCCTGTCACGATTTGATCATCAGGGCGGCCAGTACCTGGTTTCCTTGCGCCGCAAGGGTCGATTCATCGGTCTCGAGTCGGCGGTCGGGGCCGAAGTTCCAGCCTCAGAGGTGATCGCCTTCGGACCCGGCACGTTGCTGACTTGGCCCAGTGAGGAATTCGCAGGCCTGGCGCACTCGAACGCCGTGATCGCCATCGCAACGGCGCGAGCCATGGCACAACTCACCGAAGAAGAATTCAACGTTCGTCATCGCGCCAAAACCGTCGGCATCGGGCCTCGAATCGCGCAGCTTTTGCTGCTCTACGCCGCCGAGGTGGGCGAGAAAACTGGCAACGGCTACCGGGTGCATTTCCCATTCAACCAAAACGATCTGGCAGAAATTCTCGAGGTGCGCCGCGAATCGATCAGCACCCGTATTTGTCAACTTGAACACGCCAATTTGATCGAACGCACGGGCCGCGATTTGCAAGTCAATGTGCGTTTGGCCCGGATTTTTCTCGAGGCCGCAGGATTGCCGGATGACCTCACAGATCGAGACGAGATGATGCGCGAACCGACGCAGGCTCGAGGGGGTTCGTGGCCGCAATCTCAGCAAGCGTCCATCGAGCAGCGTCAATCCCACACGATGTTGACCTGAGGAGTGTGCCTCGAGCGAAAACACGAAGTCAACGGTTCGAGCAGTCGGCGGTTCAGATTCAACTTCGCCAACGGAATCAGATTCCCGCAGCATTGCCGTCTGAAATCTCAATCAATCTTTGCCGGTGTAGAGGTAGTAGTTCGCGGTGTAATCGACCCGCAATTCCTGATTCAGTTTGGCCTGCGTGCAATCCTCGCTTGGGGCTTTTCCACCGACCGTCTCGAGGCGTTGAATGAACGTGACCTTGGCGAAGGTTCCGTCTTTGCCGGTCGAACGGGTCGCCAGCAACAACCACGGAATCGCTTGCGGGTCACTCGAGGCGAACCGCACTTTGACCTCACCCTGAACTTTGCTGCCGTCGAGGGCCTCCCAGCTTGGACCGGCGTAATGCGTGCCGATCTTCTTGCCGTCTGCATCATTCAGAATCGCCTCGGGTGCTTTGAAGGTCCACTCGAACCCGGACGCATCGGCCTTGGCGGAGCACGTATAAATTTGCACGCCGACCGCCAGGACTTTCATCTGGTAACGGTTGCCTTCGGGCACGTTCAATTCTTTCGGCGTGACGGGTGCTGTCGGCGTGCCTGCGCCCAGGGCCAGCGTTGCGCCGACGGTCAGCCACAGGCCCATCAGGACACCGCCGCTCGAGGGTTTGCGAGTTTGGATTTCGTGTGTTGCGCTTTTGATTTTCATGTCGTTCCTCCGGTCCCAGCGAGGTTACGGGTCAGGGTGTGACCGGGCCGTGACGAGATCAAGAGTGACCGATTTCTAGCCGAAAATTGCTCGAGCCTCAATGCGAACGCATCATCGTTGTAAAAAAATTCGAACGGGGCGCATTGGCCCCGTTCGTTGCAAAAATCGTTTCACGAGACTGGTCTGAAAGTCCAGCGTGGGAATTCAGCTTAGGGGCAGTCCTGAAAGCAAATGCTGGTTCCTGTGCCGGTCACAACGCTGAACGCACCGTGATGCTCGAGCTTTGGCGCTTGGTACTCCTGACGCATTGCTCGAGCGGGGTCGTTCGATTGTGGTTGGACTGGAGTGAGGTTTGAGTTGTGCTCGAGCGTCGAAATTTTGGAATGTGTTTTCATCGTTTCTCCCATGGGTTGCCGGTAAAGCCGCTCAGCGTTCCGTTCGGACCACCGCTGATTTCGTTGATGGCCGAGTTGCCGGTGCTGCTGTCGAGTTTTAGGTAGAGCTTCAACGTGTTTGGGTACGGTGCGGACAGTTGTGTGCTTTTGTCCTGGGCAATTTCGGCGGTGGTTCGGGC
>JAYURE010000784.1:0-8530 GCA_043756345.1 Deinococcales bacterium
CCAGTGATCTCATACGTGTCACCTGTGACCTCGAGCTTGGAATCCGAATTGATCTGACACGACGCCAACGACTTGCTGCCCTGACGCAAATAGAACGCGCCCAAACTGGTTGGCACAGTGCTTGAAGGATGCTCGAAGCCGCCTGTGACTGCATTATTGCCCTCGACACGACCCTCGAGATTGGTGGTGGTTGCGTACCCGATCAATTGCAAACGCAAGAACTCCACGCTGGAAAGTTTGATCTGCCAACGCTGACCGGCCCTCGGTGGCAGCACTGATTTTGCATCAAACGCGGGCGGAGTCGGAATCGCCGCGACCGGATTGCTGTCCTCGAGCAACGCCGCCTGACATTGTGCCGTACCCGTCAAACCGCTCGAGTCCTGATACGCCGCCGTGCCGACCAAACTGTTGGTCAATAACTCGTCCACGTAACGCGGAAAGACACAAACCCAGACACCAGTTGAACCGGCAAAACGACCCGCAGGTTCGGTGAAGACAAAGCCTTTGGATTTCTGCCCAACCGTGTTGTTCCATTCGGCAGCGCCTTTGAAATCACCGATCTCAGAAGTGCCAATGGGCAAACCATCCTTGTCCGTGCCGGTGAACGAAAGTTTCCAACGCAACGCGCCACTCGGCGTGGCAACATCGATCTGCCAGACCTGACCGGGCCTCGCCGGGAACGATGCTCAAGCCGGTTGCTGTTGAGCGCTCGAGGTTGCAAAAATGGCGATCAGGCTCGAGACGAGCAGCACTTTCATTGGCAGCATCGAAAAATAGTGTTTCATTGACCTCGAGTTTGTCATGGACACGAAAATCCTGCAATGGAAATTGACCAAAATTGCATCGCCTCGAGCCTGACCTGTGTATCATCCCAACCATGGACATCGAACTCACAGACGTGATTGACCTTCTTGACCGCACACCTCGAGTGCTCAAAGAATTGCTTCACGGCCTGCCGAAAACTTGGACCGAAACCAACGAGGGCGAAAGCACCTGGAGTTCATTCGATGTCGTCGGACATTTGATTCACGGCGAGCATGTCAACTGGATTCCTCGGGCCAAAATGATCCTGGAATTTGGCGAGGCAAAAATGTTTGAACCGTTTGACCGATTCGCACAATTCGAGGCGAGCCAAGGAAAAACGATGAAGGAACTGCTCGAGGAATTTGAGGGCATTCGGCAAAAGAATATTCGCACGCTGAAAAACATGAACCTGACGCTCGAGGAATTACAAAAGGTTGGTCATCATCCAGAATTTGGTCGAGTCACGCTCGGCGAATTGCTCTCAACTTGGGCGGCGCATGATTTGGATCATGTGGTGCAAATTTCTCGAACGCTCGCCAAAGGTTTTCGAGAAGCCGTCGGACCGTGGCGTGCCTTCCTGTCCGTGATGAAATAGTTCGGGCTGCAAAAAATCCCGAGGAACATCCCATGGCGGTACGTTCCTCGAGCACACCAAAAGAGAAGGGTTCAGGCGAAAATCTCGAGTCTCAAAACTTCAAAGCGAGAACGTGTAACTGTTGCCAGTTTCCACTTCGATGCGCACCAAGCCAACCGCGTCGTGCGCCATGATCAAATTGCCATCCGACGGATCGAGGAACAACCCGCCGCGCAAGAGTGGCCCGATCTCGCCGGGACCACGCACGCATTGGAAAAACGCTGCGGTCGGATTCAAGCAGAAAATATTCCCACCAAGCTTGACGTTTTCCTCGTCGTTCAATGTCACTGGTGCAATCCCGCTGCCATTTCCAGTCCCACTGGTCCATAAGAAATTGCGTTTCGCATCCCAAACCGAATTCGTATCGCCCGGTTCTTGCTGCACCACCTGTTCACGGTCGCCCGTCTCGAGGTCCGCTCGCCAGTAGGTGTTGCCGCTGGAAACGTACAGCCACGCTTTGCCTTTGATCTCGTGAAAATAAATGTTTGTACCCGGAAAGGTCATGTTGGTGATGCCTGCACCCCTGGGGCCACTGCCGTTTGCTTGGCCGTAATCGGGCTTGGCTTTGTTCTCGGCGTTGTCGGCATACTTATTGTTGCCGTTCGCTTTCATGCGTGTGACCCAAGAGCATTCCTTACCGTCGGGAGAAATTTTCATGATGCCAATCGGACCGGTGGCCGAAATCGGAAGCAAATAAAACTCGCCCGTGTTCGGGTTCATTTCAAACGGAGCCCAACCGCCATTGACCTGCTTGGAACGCCTCGAGCTTCCGGGCACACTACCGCTCACGCCGGGCGCTTGTGGCACGCTACCCTGCTCGCATTGGTCTTTGGGAAACTCTGGTTTGTCCGAATAGAGGATGGATTTTTCCGTCCAAACCGTGCTGCGGTTGCCGCTCGAGGGATCGACCTTGACGATGGTCGCCGGGTTGCCCGCATCCATCGTGAAGGCGTAAAACATGCCGTCTTTGCCTTTGCGAATCGTGCGAACCGTGTGCAACGTGTCGCCGCTGCCGACATCGACATCACCTTTTTTGGACAGGTACTTGCCCGAGATCACCTTGCGGTTTCCAGCCGTTTCAGGTTTTGAAAAATCAATGTCGATTTCGTAAATCACGCCGAAATTTTTCAGGTCCGGGTTGCCGCCGACATCGCGGTTGTCAGACCACGTGCTGCCGATGTAAATTTTGCGCTTGTCATTGTCCAAAAATCCTCCCCAGTACCGGCTCGAGCCTGGTTTGGTCGGGAAGCCCGTGAACAGTTCCGCCGGGCCAATACCCGTGCCGAAACGCGCACCTTTACCCCATTGTTCAGCGACACGCTGGCAACGGAAATTCCATTCTTTGGTCGCCTCGGCGGGCGATGCGGGACGGCGGTCCAAAGCGCGACAGTCGAAGGGAAATTTCGTGGGTAAATTCCGATTCTGCGAGAACTGCGCGAGCGCGATGCCCGAGAGGACCAGCAGGCTTGCGGTGATGATTGACCAACTTCTTTTCATGCGCTCTCCCGTGAATCAGGGTCATGCTGATGGAAGACCCTGGTCGAAAGTATAGCGTCCGTTTTGGCTGATCGTGTGCAAAATCAACAGTCCAAACGAATAGCTTGAGCACAACGATTGGTGATTTAACCAGCGACGATGAACTTCTCGAGTACGCTCGGGCGTGTTCGGGATTTCCAGGCAGAAATGATTCGACTGGCGTTGTCATTCACGGGTTCGCTCGAGTCAATTTCAAAATCGTATTTCGTGAACGAATGCACGGTTTCCGAATCGCGCCGAGCATCGCCAACACCCCGGTCGCCTCGCAATTGTTCGCGCCGCTCGAGTTCTGGCAATGGGCAATGCACACCGACCAGAAAAACATCGAAATCCTCGAGTTTTTGCCGCAACGCATCCCATTGCGATTGCGTTTCGATGATGAACTCAATCACCAAATTGTTGCCAGCGAGTGCAAGTGCAGTCAAGCAATTGAAAAATCCTTCAAAGACTCGAGGGCGAATCTCAGCCCATTCGAACGTGCCATCCTTGAGTTTTTGTTTGGGCAAAACGGGCGAATTGAAGAAAAAAAAATCGAGCGAGAATTGCAAAAACGGCTCATCGATTTGCGCTTGAATCGCCTGGCAGAGCGTGGACTTCCCAGCGCTCGAGGGACCGTTCAAGAGAATGATTTTTCCAGCTTCGATGATGGGCATTCCCGAATTTTACGGCTCGAGCCCATTGCCTGCTATCGCACGAGTTAACGCACGACCATCAAAACCACACCGATGATCGCAGCAACCACACCGCCCGCAATTGCCCATGGAACCCACGCCGGGGTCGGCAGGCTCACACCGCTCGGTTCGATGACCATCGTGTTCGTGGTGTCCTCGCCCGGATCGTTCGCGTTCGAGGTGATGTCCGAACCCAGCACCGGCAGGCGGTAATTGCGTTTGCGTGCCGTGAGCTTGTGCGCTCGAGCCATCACGACCGTGACATTGTCCGGTGCGCCCTTGGCGTTTGCGGCATCAATCATGGTTTGCGCAATCTTTTCCAAATCTTGCCGCGCCGCGCCACCGATCATCTCGAGCATTTCTTCTTCGCCCAACACGTTTGACACGCCGTCCGAGCACAGCAAAAGCGTGTCGTTTTCGCGCAACTCGAGGCCGAACAAATCCAAGCGCAATTGCGGGAACGATCCAATCGCATTGGTGATGACGTTGCGCCAACGGTGCGTTTTGGCCTCGTCCGCCGTCAGGATGCCTTGGCGAACCCGTTCGGCCACCCAGGAATGGTCTCGGGTCAGTTGTTCAATTTTCGTGCCACGCACCAAGTACGCCCTGGAATCGCCGACGTGCGCAAAAATCGCGGCATCACCATCAATGAAGGCGGCGGTCAAGGTTGTACCCATCCCTCGAGATTCGCTGCGTTTGCTGGCCTGCTGGTAAACCGCCAGGTTCGCCCGTTGAAAGGCTCGAGCGAGCGCCTCGGGAGGCGTGGCTTTCAAGGCCAGTTCGCGCAACGCCTCGACCACACCGTTCGCTGCCAACGCGGATGCAACCTCGCCCGCTTTATGACCGCCCATGCCGTCAGCAACCACAATCAGCCGACCAATCGGGAAGCTTTCCGTGGCCCACGTGTCCTCGTTGGCTGGACGAACCATGCCGGTGTGCGTGAGGCCAGCAACCTCGAGTTCTGTGGGAATGGACGTTGGGGCGCTCATGTTTCCGAGCCAGTATAGGGCTTTGAGCGGGATTTGCTCGAGGAAACCCGACACGGGCGAAGGGCAGGAGAAAGTGAAAGGTGGAAAGAAAAATCCAACTTTCCACTTTTCACTTGTTTTTGTACAACTCGATGTGCGCCTGTGCCGCCCGGTCCCAGCCGTACTCTCCCGCCATGCCAGCCGCGACTCGAGCATTCCAGGCGGGCGTCGCAAACTCGGCCCGTGCTCGAGCGAGGGTGTCGGTCAGGGCTTTGACGGTGTACGGCTCGAAACCGTAGCCTCGAGATTCAGGAACAGTGTCGGCGAGGCCACCGGTGCGGCGCACAATTGGCACGGTGCCGTAACGCATCGAGATCAGTTGTGATAGACCGCACGGCTCGAACTGAGAGGGCATCAGGAAGGCGTCCGCGCCCGCGTAAATCCGATGGGCCAGCGCCTCGTCGAAACGACCACTGAAGGCCACACGTGCAGAATTGAGGGATCTCATCGTCTCGAGGACGCTCATGTACTGGCGTTCACCGCTGCCGAGCACGACCAGGGTCCAATCTTGAACCACGGCGGGCAGCGTCTCGAGCAGCAAATCCAGGCCCTTCTGATCGGCAAGGCGTGTGACCATGGCGAGGATCGGTTTGTGCCGGTCCAAGCCGAGTTCTCGAATCAGAGCATCTCGAGCGGCAGTCTTGCCAGCCAAATCCGAGTAATGCACCGTCAAATGCGTGTCCGAGGCCGGATTCCAATACCCGGTATCGATCCCGTTCAGAATCCCGGTCACACCCTTCTTGGACAGAACCCCCTCGAGCCCACAACCGAACTCCGGCGTTTGCACCTCCTGCGCGTACCGTGGCGAAACCGTCGTGACCGCATCCGAATAATTGATGCCCGCCTTGGCCAAATTCGCATCGCCATAAAACTCGAGACCATCCAAACCAACCGTGCTTTGCGGCAGGCCAGACCATTCCAGAACCTCACGCGGATTCCACCGGCCCTGATACTGCAAATTGTGAATCGTATAGACGATCTTTGAGTATTCAAAACGGTTCGGCATACGGTTCAACTTCAGCATCGGCGCGATCAGACCCGTCTGCCAATCGTTCAGATGCACCACGTCCGGCTCGAGTTTCAGCAATTCGGCAGCGGCAGGCACGGCCTTGGAGAACCGCACGAAACGCTCGACATCATCCGGGTAGCCATAGGGTTGCTCCCGCGCAAAACTTGGCGAACCCAGAAAAACGTACTGCACGCCATCGCGCTCGAGTTGCCCAACCCGCACCGGATACGGTTGACCTTTGACCATCACCTCGAGCGTGCCAACCAATTCTGGCGTGCCGTTCGGTCCAGCGTTCAGGGTTGAGTACCACGGACTGATCACGGTCGATTGCACACCCAAACGGGCCAACGCGACCGGCAACGCCCCAGCGACATCGGCCAGACCACCGGTTTTCGAGAACGGATGCACTTCGCTGGTGACGTACAGTAATCGCATTGACCCCCCAGAATTAGACGATATTTGACTGCCAAAACTTGACAGGATGTGAGTGAAGCGCCTAAACTCTACATCCTTTGGGTGCGCATCACTGCCTAAGGGTTCAACTCACAACCTAAACTTCGGCCAGAGCCCTGCTCGCGGCCATTTTCGTGGGATTGAAACCCAACCCGAACAAAAACCGTATTCTGAACTGGAAAAATCGAGCGCCAAACGCTCGAGGTGAACCGTTTGGGCACGGTAACGGGCAATTCGGCAGTGAGCAATACTCGAGCATCGGGTTTGACTTTCCTCCCTCAACCTTTGTGTTTTAACTTCTCTCTATTTCCGAGGTGAACGATGGCGGTAGCAAAAGCAAGTAAACCAGCAGCCAAAACCGAAAAAGCAGTCGTGGCAAAAGCAGTGGCCGAAAAGCCAGCAAAAGCACCAGCGACCAAAGTGACCGCCGCTCAAGTTGCGGCTCCAAAAGTTGCCGCAAAACCGGTGGCTCCGAAAGCAGCAGCCCCGAAAGCAGCAGCCAAAAAAGCCGCAGCCAAAAAAGCACCGGCCAAAAAAGTCGAAGCTCCAAAACCCGAGGCAGCGAAAACTGAGGCTCCAAAAGCGGAAGCTCCAAAAGCCGCAGCCTCAAAAACCGCCAGCAAAACCGCAGCGGGCAAAACACCAGCCGCAACCCCAGCAGCCAAAGCCCCGGGCGCAAAACCCTGGGTGGACACCGCCGCGATCCGCGCACTGCTCGCTCGAGCCCGCAAAGCAGGCGACACGCTGGATAGCGCCGAAGCCAGCGAAGCCCTCAACAAAGCCTTGCTTGAATCAGGAATGAACCCCGAGGAAAGCGACGAATTTGATGACCTGATGCAGTACCTCGGCAGCGAAGGCATCACCATCACCGATCTGGCCGAAGACGAAGAGATCGAAGCCGACGACGAACTGGATGTACCCGAAGGCCGCAACGAAGAAGAGGACGAAGAACGCGAAAACCGCTTCGCCGAAGAAAGCGTGCGATTGACCACCAACGACCCGGTGCGCCAATACCTGCACGAAATCGGTCGCGTGCCACTGTTGACGCTCGAGGAAGAAATTTCCTTGGCACGACGAGTCGAAGAGGGCGAAGAGGCCAAGAAGGACCTGGCCGAAACTGGCGAAAGCCTGGATGAACGCGGACGCCGCGCACTGGTGCGCAAAGGACAGGACGGCGACCAAGCCCGTCAAGGTTTGATCGAAGCGAACTTGCGTCTTGTGGTTTCGATTGCCAAAAAGTACACCGGACGCGGCCTGTCGTTCCTGGACCTGATCCAAGAGGGCAACCAAGGTTTGATCCGCGCCGTCGAAAAATTCGAGTACAAACGCCGTTATAAATTCTCGACCTACGCGACCTGGTGGATTCGTCAAGCGATCAACCGTGCGATTGCCGATCAAGCACGCACGATCCGCATTCCGGTGCACATGGTCGAAACGATCAACAAACTGACCCGTACCGCAAGGCAACTGCAACAAGAACTTTCACGCGAACCCAGCTTCGAAGAAATCGCCGAAGCGATGGGACCGGGCTGGACTGCCGAAAAAGTTGAAGAAGTCCAAAAAGTCTCACAAGAACCCGTCAGCCTCGAGACGCCCATCGGTGACGAAAAAGACAGCTTCTACGGCGATTTCATTCCAGACGACAACCTGGACACACCCGTGGACAACGCCGCGAAAAGCCTGCTGAGTGAAGAACTCGAGAAGGCCCTCGGCAAACTGACCGAACGCGAAGCGATGGTTCTGAAACTGCGCAAAGGCTTGATCGACGGACGCGAACACACGCTCGAGGAAGTAGGACAATACTTCAACGTCACTCGAGAACGGATTCGTCAGATTGAGAACAAAGCATTGCGGAAATTGAAGTACCACGAAAGCCGAACACGCAAACTGCGTGACTTCCTCGATTGAGGGATAAAGATGGATGCGAAACTGGCGAGGGTCAACTCTCTCGCCAGTTTTCGTTTTGAAGGATCAAGATTTGAGAAAAATCACGTGCTCGAGCAGCTTTCTGGAACTTTTGCTTTCTCTGGAACGTATTTGAAAACGGAGACAATGGCGTGAAACCTATTTTCTGGATTTATTTGATTTTAAATGTGGTGGCCGTTTTTGGGTTTTTTGCGTACTTGGCCTCTTATGCGAAAAAAGCAGCAAAAAATCCTGAGTTTTTCAAAATGAAAGAACAAGAAAAAAGTATTTATCTTGCAAAAAAGCACATCAGAAAGCATAAAAAATTTCAAAGCTCACTGTTGTCAGATTTTTTAGTTATCCCGATGTCTTTTTTATGTATTTTCCAAACAATATTGACTCCGAGTTCTTCATGCCGACACCAGTTTAGAATTCTTTTCCAGAATCTTTTCCAACCGACCAAAGAATCCTTTCACCAACCCAGGCGTAT
>JAYURE010000785.1:0-3039 GCA_043756345.1 Deinococcales bacterium
AATTGGGGGTCTGAAAGGTGCTGAACGTGTTCCCAGCGATTGCTCTGAGGGGTCATCGGTTACTTTGCGATTAAAGCCGACATTTATGCAAGAGGTCTACTGTTGACCCGGCTCACGTCAAATTCCTGAACCTCTTGCGCTTTCGTGTCCAGTACTTCTCGAGCGTCAAACACAAAGCAAGATCCGTCGAACTCGAGTTCGGCGTCTTCCAGGCTTTGGAAGTAGTTCAGGATTCCACCCTCGAGTTGCAGGATTTGAATACCTTTCATCGCCAACCACGCGCTGGTTTTTTCGCAGCGAATGCCACCAGTGCAGTACATGGCGACGGTTTTATGGTCGCGCTGCCATTCGGGAAGGTGCGCTTCCATATAGACCGCAAAATCCCGGAAGTGTTCCATCCCAGGATTCAACGCGCCGTTGAAATGTCCAAGCTCGAACTCGAAGCTGTTGCGGTTGTCAATCACGATCACATCGTCGCGTTTGAGCATTTCACGCCACTCGAGCGGCGTTAGGTCGGTGCCTTTGTGGGTGCTGGCATCAATGCCTGGAATTCCGAGCGGTACGATTTCTGGTTTGAGTTTGATTTTCAGGCGTTTGAAAACCTGTTGGCTGCAAGAGGTTCGTTTGTAGAAAAGGTTCTGAAAACGAGTATCAGTCTCGAGCGCATCCCGAATGGTTTGAAGTTGCACCTCGGACCCGCAGAGCATTCCGTTAATGCCTTCTGTTGCCACCAGGATTGAGCCGAGTACGCCCGCGCCGGTACAGACTGTCTCGAGGTGCGTGACCAGGGATTCCGGGTCATGGACAGGAACAAATCGGTAGAAGGCGTCGTGAAACAACATGAGCGCAGAATACCGTGTGATTGTGACTTGCTTTAGCAAATTCTTGAGAACCACTGATTTTCAGTAGGGGCGAAGCATGCTTCGCCCTCGCCAGCACAGCGTCTGGAAGCCCAATTTCATCCTCAAGTTTGAGGATGGCGTCTCGAGCAGCCGAACTCCATCCCTAAATTCCTAGACTCGAGCCCAAACACACCTTGAGCCAGCTTCTAACCTGTGTTACACTCTACCGCTTGGCGTTCCAGGTCGTTTGACCTGTAAAACCAATCGCTGTTCGCTCGAGCCCAGGCAAGTGAATGGGGGAGGGCAGTGGGTCGGAAGAATCGGGATGGCCTGATATTTATGGCACGCCCGAAAACACCGGCTCCGGGAGGATCAAGGCTGCGCGTCCCTTTACGACGTGACGGACCACGACTCCCAAGGAGGCAAGATGCCCAGAAGTATGAAGAAAGGACCGTTCGTTGACGGTCATCTTCTCGAGAAGGTGGACGCTGCGCTCGCAAAGAGCGATAAGCGCGTGATCAAGACTTGGTCGCGCCGCAGCACCATCGTTCCCGAGATGATTGGTTTGACCATCGCCGTGCACAACGGCAACAAGCACGTGCCAGTGTACGTGTCTGAAAACATGGTTGGTCATAAACTTGGTGAATTCTCTCCGACTCGCACCTTCCGTGGACATTCCGGCGGCAAGGATGCGAAGGCGACGAAGAAGTGAGGTGGCTGGCATGACTCAAGCACCCACCCCTCCGGCTCAACAGGCCGTCGCGCACGCGAAGTACCTTCGGATCACGCCTCGCAAGATGCGTTTGGTCGTCGATGCGATTCGCGGTAAGAACATCAAAGAGGCTGAGGACCTGCTGCGGTTCATTCCGCGCGGAGCCGCCGTGCCCATCGCCAAGGTTTTAAAAAGCGCCAAAGCGAACGCCACCAACAATTACGACATGCTCGAGGATCAACTCTTCATCGCCAGCGCCTACGTCAATGAAGGCCCAACCCTGAAGCGCATTCTTCCCCGTGCTCGTGGTCGTGGCGATTACATGATGAAGCGCACCAGCCATTTGACGATCATCCTCGAGGAAAAGCCCGCCCCGCGTCGCCGTCCTGTGGCTGCGAAGAAAGTTGATGCGACAGAGGCCAAGCCGAAGCGTGCACCCAAAGCACCCGCTGCGAAGGCCGTGAAGGAGACCACCGATGGGCAATAAAATCAATCCGGTCGGGTTCCGCCTTGGCATCAACAAGGACTGGACCTCCCGCTGGTACGCCAACAAGAAGGATTACTCGCGCTTGGTCGGCGAGGACACCCGCATCCGCAAGTACGTCACCAAAGAACTGGCGCACGCCGGTTTGGTCAGTATCGTGATCGAACGCGCCGCGCATCAGGTCAACGTCACCATCAAGGCCGCAAAGCCCGGTGTCGTGATCGGTCGTGGTGGCGAGAGCATCAAGAAGTTGCGCGAATCGCTCGATGCCGTCGTCGGTGGTGGCAGCACCGTTGCCGTCAACGTCGAGGAAGTCACGAACATCAACACCAGCGCACCATTGGTCGCGCAACGCATCGCCGAGCAGATCGAGCGTCGCTTCGCGTTTCGTCGCGCCATGCAGCAAGCGGTTCAGCGCGTCATGGAATCCGGCGCGAAGGGCTGCAAGATCGTCGTTTCCGGTCGTTTGGGCGGTTCCGAACAGGCTCGCCGCGAATCGCGCATGGATGGCCGCGTGCCGTTGCACACGATCCGTGCCGACCTCGATTACGGTTTCGCCGAGGCGATGACCACCTACGGCAAGCTCGGCGTCAAAGTTATCGTCTTCAACGGCGAAGTCATCGGCAAGTCCGATCTTGGTCGCTCGAGCGCCAACGCCCGTCCGGTGCCAACCACGGGTGAACGTCCCCCAGCCGCCGCCGGTGATCGTCCGCAGCGCCGTCGTCCGTCCGGCCAGGCCCGTGCCCGCCGTGGCGAGGGTGGAGGTGAGGCTTAATGCTTTTACCCAAGCGAATGAAGTACCGCAAAATGATGAAGGGCCGCATGACCGGAGCCGCCAAGGGTGGCGACTACATCGCCTTCGGTGATTTCGGTTTGGTGGCAATGGAACCCGCCTGGATCAAAAGCAACCAGATCGAGGCGTGCCGTATTTCCATGAGCCGTTACTTCCGCCGTGGCGGTAAGATTTACATCCGCATCTTCCCGGACAAGCCGATCACCCG
>JAYURE010000786.1:0-3034 GCA_043756345.1 Deinococcales bacterium
TGCAACGCAACTTTCACAGCTACCTGGTGCATTACTACGACCCGCCAGGTTTTGAAGCGACCGTCTTCTCGCCGTACAAAAACCTGAAATTCACCAACGACACCGGCAGCCCATTGTTCTTGCAAGTCACCTGGTACACGCGCAGCCAACGCCTGGAGATGAATTTTTACGGACCCAAACCCGACCGTGCAGTCAGCATCTCCAAATCATTCATTTCAAATCTCAAACCACCAGCCGCACCTCGATTGCAAGCCGATGACCGCGTGGCCTACGGACGCACCCGACAGATCGATTCCCCAGTCAACGGAATGGATGTCAACATTTACCGCAGCGTCAAACTGAACTCCGGTGAGCTGCGCACAGACCGAATTTTCTCGAGGTACGTGCCTTGGGGGGCAATCTACGGGGCGCACCCGCAAGACCCTCGAGTGGCAGGCTTCAAACGGCCCGTGCCATTGACGCCGTTCGATCCGAGCAAGCCACGGGTCAGGCTCTTTCAACCAGCCTCGAGCCGAACGCCAGCCGTTGTCAAACCTGCCGTCAAACGATAAAGCCCTCGCAAGTCAGGCGGTTCTCGAGCCTGACTCTTGTTTTGCACCAATCACTTCAGATCTACTCACCCGGATCACACCCGAAAATCGATATGCTTCGCGCATGGATCAAAAAATCTTCGATCAACTCACGCCATACTTGGGACAAATCAGTTTCGGTGGTATCGCCGGATTTGCGGTTGGCCTCGCATTGCGCAAAATTGGCCGCATCGCCCTCGTGCTGTTTGGCCTGCTGTTCATCACCCTACAAGTGCTCGCTTACGCCGGAATCGTACAAGTCGATTGGTTGCGCATCCAGAATTTCGCCAGCCCGGTCCTCGAGAAAAATGCGCTGCAAAAAACCTGGAATGATTTCGTGGGCATTCTGACGAACAATGTTCCGTTCGGTGCGGCGTTCATTCCGGGATTGCTGCTTGGGCTTCGGTTCGGGTGACGTGAAAAGTCACCCCCTGCGGAGTAGGGGGTAGCCCTGAAAGGGCGGGGGTCGCGCACAAGCAAGCTCTCGAATACGTTATGCGCGACCCCCCGGCCTTCACTGCGTTCAGACCACCCCCCTACTTCGCAGGGGGGTACAAACGGCAGGTGCTCGAGGTCAGTCGCGCAGTTTTTTGGCGGCTTCAATCATGGCAGGCAGGATGGTGTTCAAGTCTCCGATGATTCCGTAATCGGCAACTTTGAAAATTGGGGCTTCGGCATCCTTGTTGATCGCCACGATGAATTTGCTTTTACCCATGCCGGAAAGGTGCTGCACCGCGCCCGAAACTCCGGCGCAAATGTAAACGTTCGGTTGGACCGTCTTTCCAGTCTGACCAACCTGTTCGGCGTAGGGTCGCCAGCCCGCATCGACGGCGGCTCGAGTTGCGCCAACTCCTGCTCCAACCACATCGGCGAGGGCTTCGATCAATGCGAAGTTTTCGGGGCTGCCCATGCCGCGCCCACCGGTGACGACGACGGTGGCTTCGGTCAGTGGGACTCGAGAGGATTTCTCTTGCGTGCGGCCCAAAATTTTGACGCTCGATGCGGTGATCTCGAGTTCAACCTCGAAGATTTCGCCATCGCTTCCGGTTGCTTCGGCTGGGGTTTGCGTGTTTGGTTTGACGGTGGCCACGATCACCGGCGCGGTCGCCTCGAGCGTTTCGGTCACACGGGCAAGGTAGGCGTAATGCATCATGCGCAGGCCACCGTCGATGCCCTCGAGTTTGACGGCATCTTCGAGGTAAGGCGCGTCCAATCGAACTGCCAGACGCGGTGCGACCTCACGGCCCGCCCTAGAGCCAGCCAGCAAAATCGTGTGCGCCTCACCCTCGAGCGCGATCTGTTGAATCGCCTGCGCAATCACGCTCGGCACGAACGGCTCGAGGTTGGCGTCAGATGCGATCAGGACTTGATCGGCGTACTTCGCGGTTTCCTCTGCCACGCTGCCCGCGTTGGGACCGAGCAGCAATGCAGTCACGCCACCGTCTTTGCCCGTACCCGATGAACCCAGTCCTCGAGCAGCAGAAATCAACTCGAGCGTGGCCTTCTTCAACTTTCCAGTCTCGAACTCTGCAACAATTAAAATCATTCTGATCACCTTCGCTTCTTCGTGCAAAAGCTTGACGAGTTGTTCGGCGGCAGCCACCGGGTCTTTGCCATCGATCAATTTGTTCAGGCGGGCGCGTTCCTGAATCTCTTGCGAAACGACCCGAACCTTACTCGAGCCCGCGCCAAAATCCGCCAGGGATTTCTTGTCAATCGGTTTAGACTTCGCCTTCATGATGTTCGGCAAGGTCGGGTAACGCGGTTCGTTCAACCCCTGCTGACAGGTGATCACCGCAGGCAGTGCCACCTCGAGCGTTTCTTTGCCGTCATCCACGTCATGTGTGGCTTTCGCCAAACCATTCTCGAGCACGAGTTCGGTGGTCCAAGTGATGCTCGGCCAGTTCAACGCCTCGGCGAGCGCCGCGCCCAAGGCTTGCGAATCCGTGTCGGCGTGCTGCCCGCCGCAGAAGACGAGATCGGGCTTTTCGGCCTGAACAATTTGCGCGAGGACTCGAGCTTGCGTGACCGTATCGACGTAATCGCCCGTTTCGACGTGAACGGCTCGGGTCAAACCCATCGCCAGGGCGCGACGAATCGCAGTTTCAAACCCGACCGGCCCGAGCGCCACCCCGACGAGTGCATCACCACCGATGCGCAACGCCTGTTCGACACCGTATTCGTCCATGCCGTCCAGGGCCATCGTTGCACCCTCGAGATCGACACGACCATCTTTTGCTTTGACGCGGGCTTCGGCGTCCGGGACTTGGCGGATGAGACACAGGATTTTCACAGGATTACCTCTCGGAATTTTTGTTTGACTTAATTGCGCGAAAAATTAACATCGACCGCTTCCCCAAATCGGTCATTTTCCAAAAAACGTCGTGTTGTCTTGGCCCTGGTTCAATTTCAATAAATCCGTAAGCTAAAAACTGAACCTTTATTGACTCTAAATCTTGCCTTAC
>JAYURE010000787.1:0-8506 GCA_043756345.1 Deinococcales bacterium
CGCGTATGGCGAAAACGTCACAGCTTCGGGTCAGACAGCAATAACGGTCTTCATGTGGCTGGCTCGAGGTTGCAGGTTCGTGCTGGGTGCAGCCCTGAAATGGAACTGACTGGTCTCCGAGCAGAAAGCAGTGAAAAGTGGAAGCGCGAACAGCCCATCAGCGGCCCAAGCCCGTGAGCGATCCCGCCCGCAGCGCATCAGGCCCGTCAGGTGCCGCTGTGGATGCAAGAAGGTGCATGGTTGGGATCAAGACAGGTGCTGGTATGGGGCCAAGAAGCGATCCCGCCCGTAAGGTGCACGCCTGGGATCAAGACAGGTGCTGTCTTGTGAGCAAGTAAGGTGAAAAGTGCGTTCGGCTCGAGGTTCTTCTTTCCACTTTGAACTTTCCACTTTCTACTTCCGGTCCTTGTCCCCATCGACGGCTGCACCCGCTCGTGCTTTTAGGGCAATCCGCTTCGTGCGAAGGTGTTAGCCTGCTCGGGTGAGTTTTGAACCCTTCTTGTTGGCATTTGATTTGGATGGCACGCTCGTGCCGCGTGAACAACCGATCCCGGATCGGATTCTCGAGGCGATCCGTCGCGTCGAGGACGCTGGGCATTTCGTGACGGTGATCACGGGTCGCACGCAGGCGAGTGCGCAACCGTTTTTGGACGCCTTGCGGGTGCGTCATGCATTTGGCACGACACAGGGCGCTCGGGTCAGCACGCCGGATGGTCGGGTCTTGTTCGAGGCACATTTGACACCATCAGAGACTCGAGAGTTGATCGCCGCGACCAAATCGCTAACCTACGAGTTTTTCGTGGCGACCGGTGCGGGCGAACGGTTTTACGTGATCGAGCCGAAACGCCTGACCGCTTCTGGCAGGCCGTATTGGGGTTGGGCGCTCGAGGAGGGTCACGAGGTTTTGCCGTTCTCGAGGTACGCCGATGAACCGGTCGGCAAGGTTGTCTTTCATTCCGAGGACGCGCCGGGGGTTCACACGTTGATTCGTGCCTCACATCCGCATTTGAATTTCTACCCCTGGGAAACCAAGTTTCTCGAGGTTACGCACACCTTGGGTCATAAGGGCGCAGCACTCGAGTTGATCGCCCGCGAACTTGGCGTGCCGCAATCGCGGACCGTTGCGTTCGGTGATGGCAACAACGATTTGACGATGCTCGAGTGGGCGGGTCATGGCGTCGCGGTTGGGTTCGGCAGCGAGGCGCACGAGTGGGGCAAGGCTCAGGTCACGGTGGCTTCCCCGGAGGATCATGGTGTGGCCTTGTGGCTCGAGCAGCACGTTTTGGCTGAACATTCTGAACCCGTTTCTGAAATTCTGTCCGAACCTGCGATCTGAGCCGAAAACCCTCCCTCGCCTATCGTTTTTCATGAGAATGATGGGCTCGAGCGCGGCGTTTTCGCCCGGAAACGTTATATTCGCACCTCGAGCCGAACGGTTCTCAACAATTTCCTGATCCAGCAATTTCCTGAATCATCAACCTGAACCATCAAGGAGTTCTTCATGCTTCGACGCAACGACAACAAAGGCAACAACGCGGCCCAAAGCGGTGGCTACACCTTCCTCGAGAAAGGCACCGTCATCAATGGTGAACTGACCGCCAGCGGTCACGTGCGTTTGGACGGTCAAATTCATGGCAACGTCACGGTGCGAGGCAACCTTGAAGTTTCTGCCGGTGCCAGTTTAGAGGGTGAACGGCTCGAGGTCGAAAACCTGGTCTTGCACGGTTCGATCAAAGCGAACGTGATCGCCAAAGGCAAGATCACGATTTCCAAAACCGGGCGTTTGGTTGGCGATGTCAAAGCCATCTCGCTCGATATCGAAGCGGGCGCGATGTTCTCCGGTCGCAGCGAAATGAATGCCGCAAATCCGAGCGTGCCGCAAATCTTGCCACCGTCTCGAGAGTAAAACTCAGGTCAAAGCGAAAAGGTAAAAGGTCAAAGTGAGCCCCGGCGTGTCTGAAGCATCTGGCTTTTACTTTCGTCTTTTCCCTTTGACCTTTTACCTGCGCCCTTTTGCCGTTTTCCTGACACCTTCTTGATCGCGCTTGGGTGTTAGGCTCGCGGCATCATGGACGGAATCGAACGGGCTGGTTTGGTGGCGGGCAAACTCAAGCGTTCCCTCGAGCGTGCTTTGATCGGGCAGGCGACCGTGATCGAGGCGTTGATCGCGGTCGGCATGGCAGGCGGTCACGCGCTTCTCGAGGGCGTTCCGGGTCTGGGCAAGACTTGGTTGGCACAGAATTTCGCGGCCAGTGCGAACCTCGAGTATCGGCGCGTGCAGTTCACGCCGGATTTGATGCCTGCCGATATCACGGGCACGCAAGTGATCGAAACCTTGGATGGTCGGCTCGAGTACCGGTTCGCGCCGGGACCATTGTTCGCCGATTTGGTGCTGGCCGACGAAATCAACCGGGCCACGCCGCGCACGCAATCGGCGCTGCTCGAGGCGATGCAGGAGGGCGCGATCACGGTGGCGGGCGAACGTCACGCGCTGCCTGGGGCGTTCATGGTGATTGCCACGCAAAACCCGCTCGAGATGGAGGGCACGTACCCGCTGCCGGAGGCGCAACTGGATCGCTTTCTGGCACGAATCGAAGTCAAACGTCCGAGTCCCGAAACCCTGAAAGCGATTCTCGAGGCGGGCAAAATTGCGCGTTGCACTCCGGTCCTCGAGCCTGGGGAGTTGCTGGGTTTGCGTGAGTTGGTGGCCGCCGTGCCGGTCTCGCAACCGATGCTGGATTTCGTGGTCAAGATTGTCGAGGCGACGCACGCGCAGAAATTCGTGCGTTACGGCCTGAGTCCTCGCGGGGCGCAATCGCTTCTGGCTTTGGCTCGAGCCTTCGCGTTGCTGGCGGCGCGTCCGTTCGTCTCGCAAGAAGATGTGCGTCACGCACTGCCATATGCCGCACAGCATCGTCTGATCTTGGCGTTCGAGGCGGAACTCGAGGGCGTCGGCGCGGAAGCCATCTTGAAGCGTGTGCTTGAGGCTGTCTAAGGGCGAAGGATAAAGTGAAAAGGTGAAAGGTCAAAGTAGAACTTCGGCGGAGCACGCATGAACTTGCGTGGCTTTCGTTTAGCATCGCGGGCTTTGGCGCTCGAGTCGGGTGAACGGCGTTCAAACACGGTCGGGTCGGGTGGTGAATTCCTCGAGTTCCGGGCGTATCAACCGGGCGACGATGTGCGCCGTGTCGATTGGAATGTCTATGCGCGTTCGGGAAAATTGTTCACCCGGCGGTTCGAGGCGGAACGTGCCAGCCGAACTTACGCGCTGATCGACACCTCGGCCTCGATGGAGGACAAACGCGAGCAAGCGAATCTGACGCTCGAGTTACTGCGTAACCTGGCACGGGCGGACCGTTGGTTGGAACGCAGCGTTCCGAACCTTCCGGCCTCGTTGATCCGGTTGGCGCAGGACCGTCCGGGATTGATCGTGATTGTTTCCGATGGCCTCGAGCCGTTGTCCAATTGGCGTGATGGTTTCGCGGCGTTGCGGGCCAGAAATTTTGATGTCTCATTCGTGCAGGTTTTGTCCGGTGATGACCTCGAGCCTCCATCCGGCGCGTGGCGCTTATCCGATACCGAGAGCGAAGGCAAACTCGAGGTCGATGATGCAACCCGTCTCGCGTATCTTGCGAGGCTCGAGGCGCACCTTGAAGGTCTGGCCGCAATGATTCGTTCCTTCGGTTTTCGCATCGTCCGGCTCGAGGTTGGCAATTCTCAAGCGGAATCTTGGGCGAGATTGCGTCGCGCTGGCGTGCTCGAACGTGGCGTCTGATGGTAGAGACCCATGGCGGTAATTGATGGCGGTAATGGATGTCGGTCGTTGATGTCAAATCCTTGAAACTTCCGAACGGCTCGAGTGTGATTCACCTCGAGTCGTGTGCGAGCACCATGGATGAGGCTCGAGCCCGCGCAAGCGAGGGTGCGCCAGACCTAACGACCGTCTGGGCCGAAACGCAGACTGCTGGGCGCGGGCGTCAAGGTCGAAGCTGGCAAAGTCAAACCGGGTACGGCCTGTACTTCACTACCATCGTGCGCCTGAACCTCGAGCCTGAACAGTACGGCTTGATTCCATTGCTGGCTGGGGCCATCTTATGCTCGAGCGTTCGAGACCAGACCGACGTGCAGGCATCACTGAAATGGCCGAACGATTTGCTGGCAGCGGATGGACGCAAACTTGCCGGGATTCTGGTCGAACGTGATGCGAAAAGTTCCTCATTCCTGATCGGCGTCGGCCTGAATGTTCGGCAGCAACCTTTCGATTTACCCGCCGCAAGCCTCGAAGAGTTCTGTGAACCCGTGGACCGTGTGGCACTACTGCTCGAGGTGCTCGCACGCCTCAGTGATGAATTGCCATCGCTCGAGGTTGGACCGGAACGCACGCTGGCGTTGTGGAAGACGCAACAGAAGATGCTCGGTCAATTGGTCAGAATCACGCAGATGAATGGCTCGAGCTTCACTGGGACGGCCCTCGAGATCACCTGCACTGGAACATTGCAGGTTCAAACCGAGACAGAAATCTGTGAAGTCTCGAGCGGCGAGGTCAGTTTGCGTTTCACCTCAACTCCGTGACCCCATAGACTCCGTGACCCCATAGATTCTGTGATCCTCAGATCAACTTGCCAATTCAATCAAGCCTATGATTGCCGCATGAAACGAATCTCGAGCCTGATCGCACTGGCTGGCCTGATCATCTCCGCCGCCCAAGCCGAAAGCACCCTGTTTGATTTTGCCACGAACACCGCCAGCGAATGGCGGGCCGTCAACGACAATGTGATGGGCGGCGTTTCCACCGGCAAAGTCTCGAGAACGGGCGGCACCCTGAGCTTCACCGGCATACTCTCGCTCGAGAACAACGGCGGTTTCGCCTCGATCCGATCCGGGTCATTGCGCGGCTTAAACCTGAGCGCCGAGACCGGCCTGAATATTCGCGTGCGCGGCGATGGGCGCACCTACGCGCTCAACATCAACTCGCAAGCCTCATGGAACCTGCTGTATCGGGGCGAGTTCAAAACCAAACCAGGCACTTGGCTCGAGTTTCGCATTCCCTTCAACGACCTCAAACCCACGTACTTCGGCAGCACACTGCCTGGACCCAAGATAGACGCCAGCAAACTCGAATACGTTGGCTTCATCCTGGCCGATAAAAAGCCCGGTTCGTTCATGCTCGAGGTCGATTGGATCAAAACGTACTGATTTTTCTCGGGTTTTTCTCGGATTCTCGGGGCTGTGATTCTTGGGGCAGTGATTCTTGGGACTTTGTTCAGAATGTCACCGTTTTGAAACCCTATACGCCACATGGCCTACGCAACCTGTTACAATGCCCGCCAGAGGAAACGTGAACCGTGTGCAAAGTCTTGACTCAAGGCGCGGCTCTCGTCATTCCCAGAATTACAGGAGGAATATGAACAAGACACAGAAGCTAATTACGGCGCTCGGTCTCGTTTCGGGTGTGGCATTCACCGCCGCCCTCGCAGCAGTCCCGAACAACACACTGCTTTCAATGCAGATCGGTGATCCTTCGACCTACGACCCCGCCCAGGCGTATGACACCGCCTCGAGCGAACCAATCGAGAACATGTACGAAAGCTTGATTGGGTACAAAGGCAAAAGCTTGACAGACCTGACACCACTTCTGGCAACCGAGTGGAAAGCAGCCTCGAGCGGTAAGGCCTACACCTTTACCTTGCGCAAAGGCGTCAAATTCCACAACGGCGAAACCTTCGTCTGTGATGACGCCGAATACACCATCGAACGCATGCTGATCAGCCACAACAGTGACGCTCCAGGCTGGTTCATGTCAGATCCACTCTTGGGCTTTGCCTACTGGGACGACGAATCCAAGAAAAACATTACCTGGGCACAGATCGACAAGACCGCCGAGTGCAACGCATCCGGCCAATTGGTGCTGAACCTCGTCAAACGCGATCCTGCGTTCTTGTCCAAACTGCTTTACACCGCCACCAGCATCGTCAGCAAATCGTACACGGTTGGTTTGGGCGAATGGAGCGGCACCGAAAAGGACTGGAAGGCGTGGCAAGACAAGGACCTGACCAATTCCGAATTGAACAAGAAACCAAACGGCACGGGCGCGTACTCGTTCGTTAGCCGCACCCCAAACCAAGCTGTCTTCAAGGCTTACGCCGGTTACTGGGGCGGTGCGCCAAAGATCGAAAACGTCATCATTCAGAAAGTCGATGAGTTGGCCACTCGAGTCCTCGCTTTGAACAAAGGCGATGCCGATATTGTCGGTGTGGGCAGCCGTGCTAACCTCAAGCAGGTTCAGGGTCAACCCGGCGTCAAGGTGCTCGATGACGTGCCCGGTGCAGTTGCATCCGCCGTTTTCTTGAACCAAGACGTTAAAGATGCAAAAGAAATTGGTTCCGGCAAGCTTGATGGTAAGGGCATACCCGCCAACTTCTTCAGTGACATCAATGTCCGCAAAGCCTTCAATTACTCCTTTGACGGCAAGAAGCTGATCGATCAGGTTTACCTTGGTAAAGGCGAGAACCGCACCATGGCCTTGCCAACCAACTACCTCGGCTACGATCCGAAGCTTCCGATGTACTCCTACAATCCTGAAAAAGCCACCGCGCTGTTCAAGAAGGCATTCGCTGGTCAAGTCTGGGAGAACGGTTTCACCATCAACCTGACGTACAACACCGGCAACGTTGGACGCCAAGCCATCGCCGAGATCCTCAAGGCGAACATCGAAAAGATCAATCCGAAATTCAAAGTCAACATCAATGCCATTGCCTTCAGCGAACTTCTGAAACTGGCCGACACGAGCAAGCTTGCTGTGACCATTGGTAGCTGGTTGGCAGATTACCCAGACACCGATAACTTCATCCGCACCTTCTACCACTCGAAGGATGCTGCCTTCAAAGGTCGCTTGAACTACAAAGACGAGACGATGGACAAGCTCATCGATCAGGCGAACTCGACGCTGGACAGCAAGAAGCGTGCCGCGTTGTACAAGCTCGTCGGTCGTCGTGGTTACGACCAAGCACCGTTCATCATCTACCCAATTGCTGTGGGCTTCGTGACGTACCGCGATAACATCAAGGGACTCGAGGAAAACTACAACGGTGGCGTTTCCGGTTCATTCGGAACGTACTGGAAGAACCTCTCGAAGTAAGGTTTTCGCTGCGTGGTGGGGAAATTCCCGCCACGCAGCTTTTCATAAACTTAAACCCAAAACAATAAAAAAATACAAAGCACACCCCGCCCAAACTTCGAGAGGAATCCAACGATGGTGACTTTTGTTTTACGCCGACTGTTCACTCTGCCGCTCGTGATGCTGGCCTTAACGGTCGTCATCGTCGGACTGATGCAACTGCTTTCACCGCAAGAACGTGCGGTGAGTTTCGTGACCAACGAACGTCAGATGGGCAACCTTGACAAAATCATCAAAGAGCACGGTTTGGACCAACCGTTTTATATTCAGTACGGCAATTGGTTAAGCGAAGCCGTTCGAGGCAATTTAGGTTATTCCAAAGCCTCGAACAAGCCAGTGATCGAGACTGTAATTGAACGTTTCCCTGCGACGTTCGAGTTGGCACTCTTTGCTTGCGTGCCAATCCTAGCCCTTGGAATTTGGTTGGGTACGATGATGGCTCTGCAAAAAGACAAATTGGTTGATCAGGTTCTGCGCGTGTTTACAGTCATTGGCAACAGCCTTCCAACCTTCATGGTTGGCATCGTTTTGCTGGTTATCTTCTACGGAGTCTTAGATTGGTTGCCAGCAACCTCTCGGGTTGATGCGATTCTCGAAATCACCAATCCAGTGCCTCGAGTGACTGGTTTCATCACTATTGATTCGATTCTTGCGGGACAATGGGTGGTTCTGGGTGATGCTTTAAAGCACATGATCTTACCGATCATCACACTCAGCACGGTTCTGAGTGCATCGACTGCCAAAGTCATGCGTGCCCAGATGCTCGAGGTTCTCAAATCCGATTACGTGCGTACCGCTCGAGGTAAAGGTCTTTCAGAATCTTCGGTCAATCTCAAGCATGCACGTCGCAACGCACTTTTGCCAATCGTCACGCTCGGTAGTTTTTTGGTTCAAGGTTTGATGGGTGGTGCGTTGATTACCGAAACCATCTTTGCTTACCCCGGTATTGGATCATGGGGCGGAACTGCTGCCGTGCGCCTTGATTACCCTGGCATTTTGGGTTTCGCTTTGCTGAGCGGTCTAATCTCTGTGATTGGCAACATGCTGGCCGATATCTTGTACGGTTTCGTTGACCCACGTGTGAGGTTCGACTGATGACTGCGTTGACTGCACCAACCAAAGACGCGACCCGCACCTCGAGTGATACGTTCTGGAACTCGCGGATCATGCGACGGTTTCGACGCAATCGGCTGGCTGTGACCGGGTTTTTCATCTCACTCTGCTTTGTGCTCATTGCCGCCTTTGCCCCACTGCTCGCACCACCAAAGGACAACTGCCTGCGTGATTTTGAGGTCCCGGCAGGCTCGAGCGTTTACAACCCGGCAGGAC
>JAYURE010000788.1:0-3016 GCA_043756345.1 Deinococcales bacterium
GAACCTCGAGACGAATCCGGTCAGTGTCAATTCGGCGGCGCTCGAGGCGTACTCTCACCGCCAGGAACGGTATGTGCGCATGTTCGCCTTTGAACTGCCGTTCTTTCTGATCGTGATGCTTTCAGGCCTGTACGTGATTTGGCTCTCGATTCGCAGCGACACGGAACTCAAACGCCGTCAACAAAATTTCTTGATGGCCGCCACGCATGAATTTCGCACGCCGATCAGTACGCTGACACTTTTGGTCGAGACGGCGCTGTACCGAGAATTGCCACGCGAAAAACAACTCGAGGTTCTGAACCGCATGAACGCCGAGGTTGGTCGCCTACAAGATGTCTCAGAGCGCGTACTGGCCACCGCAAGATTGGAACAAGGTTTGGGTGTGAACACACTCGAGGTGCAAGACTTGAATAAGGTGGTCACATGGATCATCGAGGCGCAACGTGAAAAGCTCGAGGTTCGAGGCGCACGAATCACGCTCGAGATGCACGACGCGCCACTGCCGGTGAAACTCGACGAGGCTGCGTTCAGCATCGTCCTGACCAACCTGCTCGAGAACGCCGTGAAGTACACGCCCGAAGCGATCAAACCCGTAACCGTCAAACTCAAGGCCCGAGGTTCACTGGCAGACCTGAGTGTGATCGATTGTGGTGTTGGCCTCGAGCAGCAGGAGGTCGCGCACGTCTTTGATCAGTTCTATCGCGTCGGCAACGAACTGACGCGCACCGCGAAAGGTTTGGGGCTTGGACTGTACTTGGTACGCGGCATCACGGAATTGTTAGGCGGTCGTGTGCGTTGCGAACCGCTCGAGCAGGGTACGCAATTCACGGTTACATTGCCCATCGCCAGCATTCCGAATGAAGCGATGCTGGAGCACAATGTTACCCGGCACGCATGAGTTCAAAAATCTTGTCTGCCAGGATTTTGATTGTTGAGGACGAACCCACGCTTGCCGATATGCTCGAGTTCAACCTCAGTGCCGAAGGTTACAGCGTCAGTGTCGCCACCGATGGAGAACTTGCACTCGAGAAATGGCGACTCGAGAAACCCGATCTGGTCTTGTTGGATGTGATGCTGCCAAAGCTTTCTGGTTACGATGTTTGCCGTCAAGCACGGCTCGAGGGCTTGCAAACCGGCGTGCTGTTCCTGAGCGCCAAAGGTGAGGCCAACGACCGCATCACCGGTCTCGAAGCGGGCGGCGATGATTACCTCGCCAAGCCGTTTCATTTGCGCGAATTGCTCTTGCGGGTAGCCACGATCTTGCGCCGTCAAACTTGGTTTACAACCCCGCTCGAGCCTGAGCATTCAAGTTCGTTCACGTTTGCTGGACATCAAATTGATTTTGCGGCCTGGACGATTCAACTCGCTAGTGGTCAACTCGAAACCCTCGGCGAACGCGAGATGATGATGCTCAAACTGTTCGTCGAAAATCCAAACCGTGTCGTTTCGCGCAACGAAATCCTGGATCGTATTTGGGGCGAAGACAGTTACCCGTCAAGCCGAACCGTGGACAATTTTATTGTGCGATTGCGTCGAATCCTCGAGCCTGATCCGGGCGCACCGAAATACTTGCACACCGTTTGGGGCGTCGGTTATCGCTTCACGCCGGACGGATAAACCCACCCGATGTCATCAGCAGCAAGGCTCGAGCGAATCGGCTCGAGCCTTGCTGATTTCGTGATTTTCAGTTCGGTGCGTGTACGCCAGAGTGACCGTAATCGCCGCGCAGGGTTGGGCCTCGGAATTCTTTGCCCGCTGGCGTGTTGGTCACACTGCCAATGAATTGCTCGAGGATGATGCCTTTGCTGGCATCTGGACTGGTTTTCAGGTTCTCGCCGAAGACATCCGAGTACCATTTGGTTGGACCACCGGCGTTGTTGATGCTCAGGCCGTTCATGTGGACTTCGCGGTCTGCTCCGTTGAATGGTGATTTCGGATCGGTGTAGGCCATCACGCCACCCGTGGCCTGGGTACGCACGGTGTCGCAGGTTTTGTCGCCGCGCCATTCGAGGTCGCCACGTTTAAGGCACAGGTCGATGGGTCTCGAGACTTTGTTGGCGCTGGTCAGGTCCACGTATCGGCTGGGGTTGTTGACTTGAAAGTACGGTCCGAAGAAGAAGCTCATGGCCTCTTTGTTGGGGTCGTGTTTGGCCCATCGTCCGACGCCAACGATCCAGTTTTCGGTCAAGGTCCCGCGTTGACTCCAGGCTCCTTTGGCGACCAGGGTTTTGCTTTCCACGCAGTCTTTGGCGGGCAGTTTGCGTTCGCCACCACCATCGGGCGAGTTCGCTGGGACGGGCGTGCCGATGGTCACTTCTGGGGTTTTTGCTCCACAGGCATCTGTATGGACTTTGCCACCGTGCCCAAACGCTTGCAGGTTGCGCCATTGGATTTTCGTGCCGTCGCCGCAACTGGCGTAATAGAACATCTCGTGCAAATTGTTGGTCAGTGCGTCCGGTGAGTGCGTGCCTTGATGCAATTTGAACAGCACATTGCATTTGGTGTATGGCCGGTTGTCTCGAGAGATCTCAATGTCGTTGGCCCATTCGACTTTGTGACCCACGTGGTCTTCGTTGCGTTGAGACAGCGGGTCGTTTGGCGCAAGTTGTTCGTTGACGTACCCGAACGGCATTGTCAACGCGGCCAGTTTGGAATCTTTGGGGTTGCGTCCATGTTCGTGCCCAAAAGTACAACCGCTGGCATCGACGGGTGGATGCCAGGATGGGTAGACTTTTCCGTCTGGGCCATAGGTCCAGTATTGGTCATGAATTTCTTTGCTGCACGTGTCACCGGATGCGGTATTCGGTGTCCAAATACCGAACGCCCTCGAGACGGGTGCACCGGCGGGAACGGGTACTTTGCTGATCTCTGGTGCGGTCGGGCTGCACGCGGCGAGCAGGGCAATGCTGAGGGCGGGCAGGAGCAAGTGTGTTGGCAAGGATTTCAACTGGACCTCCGGGGGCAGGTGAGCGGGTGACTCGAGGTTGATCTCGTGTGCATTGCGAACCTCTTGTTT
>JAYURE010000789.1:0-3004 GCA_043756345.1 Deinococcales bacterium
TGCAATGCGTGCGAGAGGACGCTGACCGTGGCATGTTCTTGTGGCACGAGTTCGCCATTGAACCAGATCAGTCCGGCTTGAATGCCGGTGTTGATTGCGTCTACACCTTTTGCTTCTGGGACGGCCTGTGGAGTGGTGGTTTGTGTCATGAATTCCTCCTGGCTCGAGTTTGATTCCGAGCATGGCTCGAGTTTGATTCCGAGCATGGCTCGAGCTTGATTCCGAGCATTGTTGTTTAGATGATACGGCTTGAACTGTTCACCGTTTGCAGTGGGCGTTGCGCTGTGACCTGTGTTTGATTCGGTAGAAGCGGTAATCGCACGATCAGTTCGGTCGGGCCACCGATCTGACTTTGAATGCTCCAAGTGCCTTGAAGCGCGTGAACTCGAGCGTCGATGCTGGCGAATCCCAGACCGAATGGCGAGGTGGTGCTCTCGAAGCCTTGTCCGTCGTCGTGAATGCTGATCTCAAAGGCATCGCTGTAGGCTCGAGCGAAACGCACCATGACCCGTTTGGCCTTGGCGTGGCGCAGCGTGTTGCCGATGGCTTCCTCGATCACTCGGTAGGCGACCAGGCGGACATCTTCTTGCAATCGACTGTTTGTAAGTTCATCCAGGGCGGCAAACTCTGGCGTGACTTCAATCTGAATCGGCAGCACTTCGGTCATTCTCGAGGCGAGCGATCTGACGGCGGAAACCAAGCCCATGCTGATCACGCTCGGATGCAATGCGTGACTGGCTTGACGCACGTCGGTTTCACGGATGCGTTCGAGTTCGTCGCAAACATTTTTAACCAGTGTGGCTCGAGATGGCTCGTCTTTCAAATCCGAGTAATCGCTGAGTTGATTCCAGGCGAGCAGCAATCGGGTCTGCACCCGACCGTGCAGGAATTCGGAGATCTCGCGCCGCGTGCGTTCTTCGGCCTCAACCGCCAGTCGTTGCGAATGCTCGAGCCGACGGCTGAGCGCGATCAAACGGTCTTTGAGGCTGGCCATGACGTGCAAAAGCATGCCCATGCAAAACATGTTGATTTCGGACCGCACGAACCAAGCGAACAACTCTGGCGATTGGTTCGGCATCAACCCGGAGAAGCGGATGCTGCCGGTCAGCAGCGTAAAGGTGGCGAGGGACATCGCCAGGATGAAACCCGTTCTGGAATTGAAGATCACGTAGAAGATCACCATCTGAATGGTCAGGTTCCAGAAAGTATCTCCAATCTCGAGCCAGTTTGATTTCAGATCTGGTGAAAACAGGTAATAGAGGTACTTGCATGAGAAGATCGATGTCAAGCAGGCTGAGACTTGACGTTCGATGCGTTCGACTGGAACCATCTGTTGGAGTTGCACGCACCAAATCACAAAGAAGACCGTCAGGATCGGATGGATGAAACGAATAAAAGGGTCTTCTGATTTGACGAACCAGACAAAAACCAAGCCAAGCACTCCGAACAGCAAACTCCAGAAGTAAACGTTGCGTTTGGGTTCTTGAAAGAGTATGGATTTGAGCCAGCGCATAAAGCTCAGGATATCCCGGTCACGGGTAAATCCACGTCAGACATCAAGGCGATTCACCGATCTCGAGGATTCGCTGGGGATGAGCGGTCAACGCACCGTGAATGCTGTCGGGCCGCCCACATGACTGGCTTGACGCACGTTGGGTTTGCGGATGCGCCGCCTGAAAGAAATTGACCTCTCGAGGCTTTCACCAGTTCACCTGAACCTCGAGATATCCGTGCTTCGGATTCCTGAACCTTGGGATGCCAAGAATTGAACGTTCAACCCCTCGAGCCTGCGTGAACTTGTGACGCCGTGACATGTTGCCCTGACTTGGCTCGAGTTTGGGAGTTAACGCACGAAAGTACAGGAGTTGGCACTCTGGGCAGGTTCCTTTCGGATCGCTACACTCCTTGCAGTTGGAATGTGTTCTCCCTGCGTTTGATGCCCAGCCGGATGATCAACGCATCACATTCTGCCCGCCAAACCCATGAATCTCGAGGCGGCCCAAGCGGTGGCCTCGAGATCATTTTCGCTGGAAAATACCCTTTGGGAGCGGATACTTTACGTCAGTATTCTGTAAGAAATGACCTGCTAAACTTTTGGCTAGTTCTGTGGTTGTGACCGCAACGTATCGCCAAGTTCAACCTCGAGCCGCAAGCTGGGCAACTCAAACGCACCAATCAAACGCACCAATCGAACGAAGGAGAAAAATGGAAAACCTGGATGGTGTCGTGATCCTGCAACAGATCGGTCTGGCCGCCCTGAAAATGACGCTGATCGCCACTCCACTTCTGATGCTGATCGGGTTGTTAGAACGGGTTTTGAATTACATGCCCTGGTCAATCCCTTTCCAGGCTCCAGGACACCTTCTGCGCATGAACCAACAGCGCATTTCTGGTAAGCGAACAAATCGATTGCTCGAGCCTGCACAAAGTGTCCATTGAAATCCAATGCTTCAGCGGCATCCAAACAGATGATGTGAAAGGAGCACCACAATGACCACCTCGCATGTGCTGAAAAAATTCGCCCGCCGCCTGCACCGCAACCTTTTTCTCAGCGTTCCAAACACTGGACCTCAAGAAATTGACCTTTCCAGATTGCGACCCACACAGAACGCCACGCTCGAGATGCCAGCCTTCCCGATGCAATTCGTGCAACAAACCCTGATCGCCTCGAGCCGATTCGCACCTGAACCATGGGATGCCAACCACCAGGACCGTTGATGTTCAAACACTGGACCCGTATCGTTTTGGGCCTCGTCATGGTCATGATTGCTGCTGTCATGCCATTCGCTGCTCAGACTCACGCTGCTCAGACTCAGGCTGCTGACAGTACGCTCGAGCAGGGCTTGATTGGACGCTGGCAATTCAAAAATTGCAGCCCGGTGGATTCCAGCAAAATCGCCCACGTCAGCAGACGCCGCGAGGACGTGCCATGCGAACCCGGACCAGCAGATCAGGCCGCTCGCTTCCGAGGCACCAAACACATGGACCACCTCGAGGTTGAAAA
>JAYURE010000790.1:0-3003 GCA_043756345.1 Deinococcales bacterium
CGATCCAAACTCGAAGCCCTCGAATTGAACACCGCGCTCGAGTGGGTCAAACAACTTTCAGTCCTGATGCCAGGTCGCGTGTTCGTCGAACTCGTCAGCCATCGAAGACCGGGAGAACAACGAATGCTTGGCAGACTTGCGCAACTTGCCCGCACCGCTCGCGTGCCGGTCGTCGCCACCAACGATGTGCGGTTTGCAACCCGAGACGATCTCGCCCTGCACGATTTGTTGACTTGTTCGAGACTCGGGATCACCATTGACGAGGAACACGATGACCGGCCCGTGAACGACGAGGCCCGCCTGAAATCACTTCCAGAATTGCAGGGCTTGATCTATCAGCCATCCGCCTTTGCGAACACGCTCGAGATTGCCCGCGAATGCAGCGTGAATTTGCTACCCGGATCAATCACCCCGCCCGGTGCGAATTTGCCCACAGGGGTTGATCCTCGAGATCACCTCGAATCCTTGTGTCGAGCTTCACTGGCTGTGAAGTTCTCTACTACAAAATTCGAGCGTCCGTACCGACTGCGGGCCTTGAATCAACTCGATCACGAACTGGACGTGATTGCCAAACTCGAGTTGGCCGAATTCTTCCTGGTTGTGCATGAGGTGATCGCCTTTGCCAAGTCGCAAAACATCCGTTGCGCCGGTCGTGGCAGCGCCGCCAACTCGATTGTCGCGTATCTGCTCGGGATTACTGGTGTCGATCCGCTCGAGCATCGCCTGCTCTTCGAACGGTTCCTGCACACGGGCAGGCGCGGAACACCAGACATTGATGTTGACTTCCAATCAGACCGGCGTCTTGAGGTGATCTCTTGGCTCGAGGATCGCTTTGCCGGTCACACCGCAATGACCGCGAATGTGAACACCTACCAACCGCGCAGCGCCGTGCGTGATGCCGCCAAAGTATTGGGCTGGCCGCTCGAGACCATCGACAGAATGACCAAGACATTGCCGTATCACGGGCACTGTCGAGCCATCAAAGACCACAGGACGGCCCTCGAGAGTGTCACCGGTCCCTCAAGGCTGCTCGAGGTTTTACTCGAGGTCGTGACGCGAATGGATGGCTGCCCACGTCACCTCTCCCAGCACTCGGGAGGAATGCTCTTGACTCGAGATGCCTTGACGGATCACACGCCGATCATCCGCAGCGCCAACGGGGTCAAGACCGCAACCTTTGCCAAAGACGATGTGGAAAGCATGGGCCTGGTTAAGTTCGATGTGTTGGGTCTCCGTTCGTTGGGTGTGGTGTCTCGAGCGGTGGAAATGCATCAACTTGCCACGAACGAAGTCCTTGAGGTCGATGACATTTGCCTTGATGATCCTCGAGTCTTCGACCTGATCTGCTCCGGCGAAACACTGGCTTTGTTTCAAGTCGAATCTCCCGGTCAGATCGCGCTGATCGCCAAGCATCAACCTCGAGACTTCAAATCCCTTATCGCACAGATTGCGCTTTTGCGCCCCGGACCATTGCAGGGCGGCATGGTTCATCCTTACGTGCGTCGCGCCCGAGGGCTCGAGCCGGTCGTGTTTGCGCACCATTCACTTGAGACGATTTTGGATGACACTTATGGCATCATCCTCTACCAAGAACAGGTGCTCGAGGTCGCGCACGCCTTCGCGGGCCTCTCGCTTGAGCAGGCGGATGAATTCCGTCGTTTGATGAGCAAATGGCGGCATCCCGGCGAGATGGCCGCGATGAAGGACCAGTTCATTTACAGCGCCATGACCACGCACGCCGACTTGACGCTCGAAGCTGCCGAGGAAGTCTTCTTTCACGTCTCGCAATTTGTCGGGTACGGTTTTCCACGGTCGCACGCGGCGGCGTTTGCCAAGACGGTTTACCAAACCGCGTTCTTGAAACTCTATTTTCCAGCGGCATACCTCGCGGCGGTGATGGAGCATCATCCGGGCATGTACCCGCGTCAATCGTTCGTGCTTGAGGCGCAACGCGCTGGCGTGCCAGTGCTTCCACCGAGTATTACGGGTTCGAGTCTTGGCTTCTCGCTGGAGGTGCAGGATCGAAAACTTTCGATTCGATTGCCACTCGAGAGCATCACCGGCATCGGCTCGAATGACGCTCAGGCGATCCTGCTCGAGCGGCTTTCCAGTCCGTTCTCGGGCCTGGAATCGTTGTGGCGGCGCGTGCGTGTCGGCAAGGATACTTTGCACGCGCTTGCCAAGGCTGGGGCGCTCGAGGCTTTCGGTTCACGACGGGAGTTGATCTGGCAACTCGGTGTGCTCGAATCGCAATTCGGTCAGCCCGGACTCGAGGCGCTCGACTTTGCCACGCCCGCCGTGGCGGACATCCCAAACCTCGAGTTGCTGAACATTCTCGAGACGCTGGTCTGGGATCATCGGAGCATTCAAACCACGACCGGTCTGCACCCGATGGCATTGGTGCGCTCAAGCCTCACACGTAGCGGCGTGCAGCCCATCGCCCGCGCCCACGAATCTCGGGTCACAGTGGCAGGATTGGTCATCGCACGGCAGCGCCCACCGACCGCGAGGGGAATCACCTTCATCACACTCGAGGATGAAACCGGGCGGGTTCAGTGCATCGTGCATCCCGGCGTCTGGGAACGAATCGGTTCTGGTCTGAAAGCTCGAGCCTTGGTTCTCACGGGTAGCGTGAACTGGGTTGGCTCGTGGCGCGGCATCACCGTGGAGAATGGCTGGCCGCTCGAGATGGTCGCCAATCATTCCCAATTTGCTGGGGGTCGCGCCGGACCACCTCGGGCATAATGGACTTGGCCTGACATGTGCGGACGTTACGTGAACCTCACCGATTTCGTGTTTCGTTCGATTTATGGCTTTGATCGTGTCGTGCCACTGCCACCGCTCGAGCGGCCAAAGCCCGATAGGTGCTGGTCCATGGCCAAGAAGCCTCTTTTCAACATCGCGCCAAGATCGTTTGCGCCCATCGTGCACGTCTCAAGTGGCGGCGAGATCGAACAGGTTCTTGCCCGTTGGGGTTTGGTTCCTGCCAGTTTCCCAACCCTC
>JAYURE010000791.1:0-2999 GCA_043756345.1 Deinococcales bacterium
CGATTTTGCAGCCTTCTCAGATCATCATTTGGCGCATGTATGACCCTGAGACCACCACGTTTTTTGGGGATAGAAAATTCGTAATATTTGCCACCCGGATTACTTGGATAAATAATTCGGGATAACTTGACATAATTCATGCCGAAAAACGCGGCTAAATTGTGATTGTCCTGGATGCGAAGGAATTCTTCTTTCATGAACATTTCTATGATGGGGAGAATCAATATTTCTCTTTTAAATAAAACCATGAAACCATATGCAAAATCTTGTTACATGCAAACGCGCCTTAAAGTTACGTGAACTTGACCGTCACAGATAGTCAACGGAAATTAATTTTCGATTCTCTCCATCACCTCAAAAATCGACGCGCCATGCCCACTAAATCTAACATAGCAGAAGCATTTTCCCTTCATCGAATCAATTTGACCTTGACCCGCAATCCCGGCAACTTCTTCCACCCCTGTTCCGCCGTCAACACGCCCAACCCTCGAGCCTCCGCGAGCGCCAAACACGCGCAATCCCCGAGTGAAAGGTCATACGGGTTTCGCCTCGCGTAAAAGTACGCCAAACCTTCTGCTTGCGCCAGATCAAACTCGGCAAGCTCGAGCAAGCCAGCGAATTGCCCGAAGACGGCATCCACTTGCGCGGGCGTGTGGGAGCCGCTGCCGATGAGTTTGCCCTTCGTTTCGCCGTAATTCACCACGGACATCAGCAGGCCGTTGGTCAAGTGTTTCTCGACGATGCCCGCGCCATCCTCGTCCCGGATGAAGGCGATCAACGCGCTCGAGTCCACGACCAGCATCAGAAGCCTTTGCGTTTTGTTTCGCTGCGGCGATCCTCGAGCAGTTCTTGTGTGAGGTTGCGCCCATCGTTGGCCTTCAGGCTTCCTCGCAAGCGTTTGGCGAGGGCTTTTCGGGTGATGAGCACCACTTGATCGTTCTCGAGCGTGGCGATCAATTCGTCACCGGCTTCAATGCCGAGGGCTCGCCGGTATTCGACGGGAATCACCGCTTGACCTTTTGGCCCAACTGTGATGGTTTGTCCCACCTTAACTGTGGAAGTCGGATTCATGCCAAGAAGTATAACATGTCACAGTTAGTATAACTTTCGCGTTTCTCGAGCAAGATTTTACTGTAAGACTCGAGGTGAATTGATCCTCGCTTCAAGGTTTTCAAGTCAGGTTGGTCTCGTCGAAAAACGACCCTCGAAAAGCACGGCAGAGGGTTTTGGATTGGAATTGAAAATCTCATCCAATTTCTGGACGAACCAACCGAGACGTTCTGCCGGTTCGATTTCAACGCCCCAGAATTCCTTGATGACACCTTTGGCAATATTCTCAGAAGCCAAGATGATCTCTTGCTCAAGCTCTTTGACGATCATCAAGCCATTGTTTGGTGCGGTATCTGTACCATCGAGATTCGTGCGCACAGATCGAACATCCTCGAGCATTTGATGACTGAGTACACGGGGTATCGAAGCGAGGTAAAACGCAGCTTTGGCGAGCGATTCTGAACTTTCTGTGACGATCTCCGGCACCAAAAAGCACGCTTGGGCAATCAATTCTCGGCGTTCTGAAATGGATAAAGAACTGAACGGTTTAAGGTCATCCTCGAGCCACCAAAAATCCCTGACGAGATGCCTTCTGCTCCTCGCATATGTGCGCATGAAAGCCATTTTCTGCTTCATCGGCATGACAGAGAAATCGACGTATGAAACACCCATCTTCTCAAAAAATGATTCTTCCGCATTCATGTCAATTTGAAAACGCGGCACATGCGAAGTTCGGGCGTGATTGATAACGTTTTCGTACAAGCCCCAACGAACTTCGGGATCGCCGCCGTACTTTCCAAAGACGACGTAGATTCGGGCGACACCGGCTGGGCGGTGCGATTCACGAATGCTGTTGGCAATACTGACCCAAGTGTTCTTTTCCGTGTGTTTGATTTCGATGCCGAATGGTGCAATGACGACATCGGGAAACTCCTGCACTTTGGGTTGCAAGTTCAGCGTTTGACCCTGCTTGGCGAACTCATCGGTCAATGCATTCCGAACGAACAACTCGAGTTCGTCGGAGTTTTTTGCGATCCTCGGTATTGGGCCAGTCGCTTCACTGCTGAGGCGTTCGCAAACCCTGGTCAGAATGTCCTCGAAGAATTGGTTGTCCACGCAGAGATTCTGCCACGGCTCGAGCGACATACCACGCCAAAACCGGTGGCACGGCATTGCCAATCATGCGTTCTGTCTCGCGCAGCATCGCATCGAAGATGAAATTGTCTGGAAAGCTCTGAATACGGGCGGCCTCTCGGTTGGTCATGCGACGTGGCAGCGAGTAGTGCCAATGCGTGTTGCCGTGGGCCTCTGCACGGATTGTGTAGCCGGGTCGATCTGCTTTCAAATGCCTGTTGCCTTGCTCTCCAGAAACGGCGGCGAGGCTCCATGTATGGCTGAACGCCTCATCACGTTCTGTGTGTTCTAAATCGCCAATGGCTTGTTGTGCCGTGACCCATTCGTGTTTGTGCAGTATCGGTGAAGGGTGGATAAACTTGGCAACTTCGGGTCGCCTACCAACAATGAACATGCGCTCTCTCGTCTGAGGCACCCCATAATCGGCAGCATTGTAAAGGTGATGCGTGACCTCATATCCATGTGCCTCGAAATCCGATGTGATGATCCGAAATGCGTCTTGGTGGTTTTTGTTGTTGAGTGCTTTGACATTTTCGACAACGAACAGGCGTGGATTCAAGCGTTCGACGGCTTTGACCATTGCACGATACAATCCGCTTTTTGCTCCCAAAATACCTGCGCCTTTGCCATTCACCGAAATGTCCTGACATGGGAAACCGCCGACAACAACATCTGCTTGGGCTGGCAGCGTTTCAATGTATTCCCAGACATCGCCCTCGTGGATATCACCATGCACGTTCCGGCGATACGTGCGACAGGCGGCAGGATTTAATTCATTGGCCCAAATGATCTCAAAAGGATTGGCTTCGTAATAA